>NZ_LZHI01000028.1:0-187920 GCF_001690385.1 Gilliamella sp. Choc6-1 | reverse complement strand
ATTGATTTACAAACACAGCAACAAGCGTTTGAAGTTGAAGTCTACCAAAATATGCAAGAATCCATGGAGCGAGTCAATAGAGCAGCACGAATGGGCGCCATTATTGGTACCTTACGCGGGCAAGTTGGTTTAACAGGTTTGCCAGAAACTAAACCTGTTTTACGTGAGGCTAATTTTGTTAATGTTCAAATTGGCGATGAAATTTACCGTGGTTGGCTTGGTGATTGCCCGTTTCAACCAGGGGATGAAGTGATTGTCGTTGCCGAATGGCAAAACGACCATTACGAACTCTATGCTATTGCCAAACCTGATGAGAAGATGATCTGCGTCTGCCCTAACTGTTTTCGAGGGCGTTGGGCACATTTTATTTATGCCTTAAAAGGAATTTTTATTGCTTTATTCTTAGTTCTTTTATTTTTCACTTGCCTCGATATCTATTCCTATGGTTTAGATGCGGTATTATCTTTAGATATAAGATTTGTCAGGAATTTTCGTGCTTCTGGCATTGCTTTTGGCACTTTTGCTGTTATTGGCTTAATTATTGCGTTAAAAGACAGCTTTAAAACTAAAGTGAAAATTGCCGAACAAATCTTTAAAGCTTTAAACTTTAAAAAAATATCAAGAATGAATTTAAGAAAATTAACCAATAAAAAAATTAGAAAATTAAAAAGACAAGGTAAATACCAGAAAAATAGCCAAACACCTAAAATCGTTTTCGATACATGGTTAGGTGATAATTTTTTATATTATTACGAAAAATAATAAGAGTTTATGACCTATGAGCCTAAAAACCTTTTATAAAATTCAAAATCAAATGGTCGATAAATCATGGCGACGCAACGCAACGCCCCCAGTATTACCCTGCTGGGGCGATGAATTTACCTGTATTGGTGGCACCATAATACGCATTGATTTACAAACACAGCAACAAGCGTTTGAAGTTGAAGTCTACCAAAATATGCAAGAATCCATGGAGCGAGTCAATAGAGCAGCACGAATGGGCGCCATTATTGGTACCTTACGCGGGCAAGTTGGTTTAACAGGTTTGCCAGAAGATGACCCTGTTTTACGTGAGGCTAATTTTGTTAATGTTCAAATTGGCGATGAAATTTACCGTGGTTGGCTTGGTGATTGCCCGTTTCAACCGGGGGATGAAGTAATTGTCGTTGCCGAATGGCAAAACGACCATTACGAACTCTATGCTATTGCCAAACCTGATGAGAGGATCATCAGCGTCTGCCCTAACTGTTTTCGAGGACGTTGGGCTTATTTTGTATTTTGCATTAAATGTACTATTATCACTTTTTTGATAGTAATGTTAGTAATAACAGGGCTCTACATCTTTTATCATAATCTCGATAGAGTTTTAACCTTAAACAGCTATTATTTGAATACTATGTCTTGTATGGCGCTTACTTTTGGTATTTTTGCCGTTATCGGTTTATTTATAGCATTAAAAGACAGCTTTAAAACTAAAGTGAAAATTGCCGAACAAATCTTTAAAGCTTTAAACTTTAAAAAAATATCAAGGATCGATTTAAGAAAATTTACCAATAGAAAATGTTGGAAATTAAAGTTTCAAGGAAAATATAAGCCAAATAATCAAAAACCTAAGACTAACTATATAAACAAAATATATGATAGTAATCTTTTTTATTATTAAAAAGATTAATAAGGAATACTGCGTACAAATATGAGCTTAAAAACATTTTATAAAATTCAAAATCAAATGGTCGATAAATCATGGCGACGCAACGCAACGCCCCCAGTATTACCCTGCTGGGGCGATGAATTTACCTGTATTCGTGGCACCATAATACGCATTGATTTACAAACACAGCAACAAGCGTTTGAAGTTGAATCCTACCAAAATATGCAAGAAACAATGGAACGAACCAATAGAGCAGCACGAATTGGCGCCATTATTGGTACATTTCGCGGGCAAGTTGGTTTAACAGGTTTGCCAGAAACTAAACCTGTTTTACGTGAGGCTAATTTTGTTAATGTTCAAATTGGCGATGAAATTTACCGTGGTTGGCTTGGTGATTGCCCGTTTCAACCAGGGGATGAAGTGATTGTCGTTGCCGAATGGCAAAACGACCATTACGAACTCTATGCTATTGCCAAACCTGATGAGAGGATCATCAGCGTCTGCCCTAACTGTTTTCGAGGGCGTTGGGCTTATTCTGTATTTTGCCTTAAATGTACTATTATGACTTTGATGATTGCACTGATAGTCGTGACGGGCATATATATATATTATCATGATTTAGATGACGTAGTTACTTTGAGTAATAATTATAAAAATAATATTTCAGCTGCTTCAATTGCTTTTGGTAGTTTTGCTGTTATTGGTTTTATTATTGCATTAAAAGACAGCTTTAAAACTAAAGTGAAAATTGCCGAACAAATCTTTAAAGCTTTAAACTTTAAAAAAATATCAAGGATCGATTTAAGAAAATTTACCAATAGAAAATGTTGGAAATTAAAGCTTCAAGGAAAATATAAGCCAAATAATCAAAAACCTAAGACTAACTATATAAACAAAATATATGATAGTAATCTTTTTTATTATTAAAAAGATTAATAAGGAATACTGCGTACAAATATGAGCCTAAAAACCTTTTATAAAATTCAAAATCAAATGGTCGATAAATCATGGCGACGCAACGCCACCCCCCCAGTATTACCCTGCTGGGGCGATGAATTTACCAGTATTCGTGGCACCATAATACGCATTGATTTACAAGAAGAAAAGCGCCAATTTGAGGTCGAATCATATGAAAACGTTAAAGAAAGCGTTGAAAGATTAAATAGAGCAGCAAAAATTGGCGCAATTATTGGCACATTTCGGGGGCAAGTGGGTCTAACTGGTGAGGCTGGAGTTGAACCACTGCCTCGAAAAGCCAACTTTGTAAATGTTCAAATTGGCGATGAAATTTACCGCGGTTGGATTGGCGATTGTCCGTTTCAACCGGGGGATGAAGTGATTGTCGTTGCCGAATGGCAAAACGACCATTACGAACTCTATGCTATTGCCAAACCTGATGAGAAGATGATCAGCGTCTGCCCTAACTGTTTTCGAGGACGTTGGGCTTATTTTATTTTTTGCGCAAAGTGTACCGTTTTGACTTTATCAATAATATTGTTATTTTTTACTTGCCTTGATATCTATTCCTATGGTTTAGATGCGGTATTATCTTTAGATATAAGATTTATTAGGAATTTTCGTACTTTTGGCATTGTTTTTGGCTCTTTTGCTATTATCAGTTTAATTGTTGCTTTAAAAGACAGCTTTAAAACTAAAGTGAAAATAGCCGAACAAATATTTAGGGCTCTAAATTTACAAAGAATATCAAGGATTGATTTAAGGAGATTCACTAATAAAAAAGTTAGAAAGTTAAAACGACAAGGTAAATATACAGAGAATAAGCAAACTCCTAAAATTACCTATAATTCGAGAATTAAGGATAATCACCTTTTTTATTATTAAAAGATTAATAAGGAATACTGCGTACAAATATGAGCTTAAAAACCTTTTATAAAATTCAAAATCAAATGGTCGATAAATCATGGCGACGCAACGCAACCCCCCCCAGTATTACCCTGCTGGGGCGATGAATTTACCAGTATTGGTGGCACCATAATACGCATTGATTTAAGTTGTTTCACCATAAAAATGTATCTTAGATATATTTTAACGTAATAAGATTATAGTTATAGATAATATACCTATAGCCTTAAGTAATATTAATCATTAATAAATTATAGAGTTAGATAGTATGTCTTGGTCTAAACCTAACGTTAGCAACATTGCAAAACCACCAGCAAAGTTACATTGGAAAACATGGGGAATGTTTATTACCCTGTTATTTTTTATTACGAGTTTTATACTAGCCAGATTGTGGCCAGACAGTAGTTATAGCTCTCAGTGGACTTATTGGGTAGGTTCGACACTGATTACCTTAATTATTGGAGGAATTGCTTTTAGTATTCGAATCTATTTTTATGGGCTTGCCCAAGAAGAATATAATATATGGCAACAAGAACAAAAAAATATCGAACAAAATTGGCAAAAATGGGCGATGCAATCATTGGTTGTTCTTGATAGCTTTTATGTTTTACCTAACCAAGTAACTGCAAACAAAATACTTAATAATGGTTCAAATATAAGTGCTGAAGTAAATAAATCATTAACCTTTAATGATAAATTTGATACAGCACACTATATCGAAGATTTGTTTGTTTCAATGCGTTCTGTACTAAATAAACTTCCGAAAACAGAATCAATAAATATTACTGTTTATTCATCACAACATGCTGATATTTGTATTGAAAACACAATTAGTCAAGCTTATCAAAAGATCGGAATCAAACAGCGTTATTCGCTATCGCAGAAAATCGAAAATGAAATTGATGTAGAACAGTTAACTAAATGGGTGGATGCAACAGAACCTGAGCTTGAATTAATTATTGTCGATAATACTAAGTCACAAAGTTCAAGTTTTTTAACTGCTTTCTTGCTTGTGAAAAAATCACATTACCAAGATATGGGTATTGATATTGCCCAAGTTGAAATTTTAAGACCAATGTTCACAAGCGATCTACAGCTTGCTTTTCAACAAATGGTTGATATGCAACCAGTAATCAAACAAGTAAATCAACTTTGGCTTGCTAATTTAACTAACAAGCAAGAAAAAGAAGTGTTAATCAATTTGTCTAAAAATCATATTGAATTAGAGGATGTTAATAAGTTACAAAGAATTGGGGGCAATCAAGACGAACTTTCATATTGGCTCGCATTAGCATTAGGTTGTGAATCGGTCATTGCTTCCCATAAAAATAATTTAATTACATCTATAACCCAAAATCAATGGCTAAGTTCAGTGATTGCTGTTTTGTGAGTGAATAAGTTTTTTTTCAATAAAAAACATAGTTATGGAAAAAATAAAATTTTTAATTTATGTAGATAGCAATTTTTTAACAATAAGAATCGGTTTAATAAAGTGACAAAAGAAACAGTTGATAATCAGATTTTAGCTTTAATTCAATTACCTTATTTTGAATATATTCTATACTTTATCGTTGCTGTAATAGCGGTATTTTTTATTTATAAATGGAAGATTTATTTTCTGATAAAAAATAGAATTTTGATGTTTATATTAGGTAAAAAATATTCGGAATTTTCGAATACTAACTTGCAAAGGTTTCATAAAAGGAACATAGATATATTTCACTTTAATACGTTGTATGGCGTATCAGCGACGAGTTATGAACAGATTAAAAAATATCAAAAGTGGTTACATAGAAACGGAGTGGCAGCAAGTCAAATCATTAAAATTAAGCCACATTTCAATATTAAAACCCTTTCCTACCCAAAAATAACGTTATGGAAAATATTTTGTAACTTTATTGTTTTACTCATTTTATTTATTGTATTTCTTATGTGTACTAATTTTTCTTTTACTTCTTCAGCCCTAATCAAAGTAGAAAAAAATGAACCATGGTTTTGGGTATCTAATAATTATGCCAAAAACTCCCAGTATGCATTTATACCTTTTACCAATAGCAAATGGTATTTAAATGCTTCAATATGTAATGAAACCGGCTTTGATGAAAAAAAATGGGCTGAGCACCATAAGGTATCTTTCACAACCACAAAAATAATTTGTGAACACTTTAACTCTGAAGAGTCTCAAAAAAAAATATCAAAAATAGTTAATGAGCAAAAGGCCTTTTTCATTCCAATAACTTTGGGAATATGTTTTACGTTATTTTATGTATTAGTAAGAATATTTAAATTAGCATTAGTTTTTGATATAAGAATGCAGATTAAATGGCATAGAACCAAAAAATGGAAAAGAAAAGGTCGTAAAAAGCCATGATGTATTTTAGGATATTGAGTAAAATATCCCATTTATTCCGCTCTCTTTTGATAAGTTTTAATCAATTATAATTAAAATGCGAAGCTATCAATCATTAACCTTATTTACCAATACAAAACGAACTGAATATACGGCCTAATAAATCATCAGAAGTAAATTCTCCGGTGATTTCACTTAAGGCTTCTTGGGCTAGTCTTAGCTCTTCGGCTAGCAATTCACCTGCGTGAAAGGTAATTAGCTGGTGTTTACCATTGTTTAAGTGTTCAGCGGCTTTTTCAAGTGCTTGAAGGTGGCGGCGACGGGCTAAGAATCCACCTTCAGTGCTACTAGTAAAGCCCATTGTTTGTTTTAGGTGATTGCGTAATAGTGAAACACCTTCCCCCGTTCGAGCTGAAAGCTGAATCAGTGAGTAGCCATTTACTTCACTATACCCTAGCTTTTCACCCGTTAAATCGGCTTTATTACGAATTACGGTTACTGGCATATTTTTAGGTAAGCGTTCAATAAATTCTGGCCATAATTTTTCGGGGTTGGTTTCGGTTGTGGTTGTGCTGTCAACCATAAACAGTACTCTATCGGCTTGTTTAATTTCTTGCCAAGCCCGCTCTATGCCGATTCGTTCCACTTCGTCACTGGCTTCTCGTAAACCTGCGGTATCAATAACATGTAGCGGCATACCGTCAATATGGATATGTTCACGTAGTACATCGCGCGTGGTGCCAGCAATATCAGTCACAATGGCAGCTTCACGTCCAGCTAAGGCATTTAGTAAGCTTGATTTTCCAGCATTAGGACGCCCTGCTATGACTACTTTCATGCCTTCTCGTAACAATGATCCTTGTTTAGCTTCTTGCCGAACTTCGCTTAAGCTAGCAATCACTTCATTAAGTTGTGCTTCGATTTTGCCATCAGATAGAAAGTCAATTTCTTCTTCAGGAAAGTCGATTGCTGCCTCAGTAAATATGCGTAAATGAATTAAGGATTCAACCAATGCATTCACTTTTTTAGAAAATACACCTTGTAAGGATGATATCGCCGATTTTGCCGCTTGTTCTGAGCTAGCATCAATTAAATCAGCTATGGCTTCGGCTTGAGCTAAATCTAATTTATCGTTTAAAAAGGCTCGCTCTGAAAACTCGCCCGGTTTTGCAATACGAATATTTGGGATCTCAAGTATTCGTTTTAAAAGCAAGTCTAAAATAACTGGACCACCGTGCCCTTGTAATTCAAGTACATCTTCGCCTGTAAAAGAGTGTGGATTAGGAAAAAACAACGCAATACCTTCATCTAAGATTGAACCATCAGTAGCTAAAAAAGGAAGATAATGCGCATACCTTGGTTTGGGTATTTGCCCTAATACTGCCTGAGCCACGGCTTGGGCTTTGGGTCCAGAAATGCGCAATATACCTACACCACCACGACCTGGTGGCGTTGCTTGTGCAACAATTGTATCTGATTTCATATTGATCTGTAGCTGATTTAAATTTTAATGGTTAATAATATCATGGAAGCATGGCAAAAACAGCAGTTGTCCTTGGTTTTGCCACTATGCGCTGATAGTTTTAGTTAGTTTATTGAGTTAATAATGAGTTTTCTGGTTTTATGCTATCGCTTGGGTGGTCAAATAACCAAGAATTTGCTAGTGCTAGGGGTTCTCTTATTAATGCGATATATTTATCTCTTTTAGTCAAATCTAATGGCGCCGCTAAGCCCGATACTTCGTTAATTCCTGAACGTTTAGCAAGCATTAGCGATCGCAATAAATGAAAATCATTGGTTACCACAACCGTTTTTCCTAAGGGTAATATACGATTTGCATAGATAAATTGTTGGGCTGTTCGGGTTGATTTGTCTTCTTGATAAATTCGATTAGCATCGATCCCTTTTTCAATTAAATATTGAGCCATTACACTGGCTTCAGTTGCAGATTCGTTTTTGCCCTGTCCGCCACAAACAACAACTTTGGTTTGTGGGTTATTTTGTAAATAATTTATGGCAATATTTAAACGTTCGGCTAAGGTTGAAGAAGCTATGGCTGGTGTCTTAATCACTTGTGCTCCCAATACTACCACGGTATCGGCATTTTTTACTGGTTTTTGCAACGAAGAAATATAAATCGCAATGTTAGCAATAATAAAATAGGCTAATATTAAGGCTATACCATACTTTATTGATTTTACTATCATCCATTTTTTCCTTTATTTTTTATAACAATTTTCAAAATGATCGTTAACTAATCCCATGGACTGCATAAAAGCATAACAGATGGTAGAACCAATAAATGTAAAACCTTTGTTTTTTAAAGCTTTTGACATTTTTTCTGATATATCAGTACTTATGGGGACTTCGCTTTTGTCGTTAAAATGGTTAATAATTGGTTTATTATCAACAAAAGACCAGATAAATTGCGAGAAATCTTCGCCATTTTTTTGCATATTTAAATAAGCATGAGCATTTTTTACAATGCTATTTAGCTTTAAACGATGACGAATTAGTCCTTTATTTTTTAAAAGATGTTCAATGTCTTCAGGCGTTAGCTGAATAATCTTTTGTGGGTCGAAATTAAAAAAGCAACGTCGATATTCATCGCGTTTTTTCAAAACAGTGATCCACGATAATCCCGCTTGTTGTCCTTCAAGGCAAATTTTCTCAAATAGCTTAAGGCTATCATATTGAGCGATTCCCCATTCGTTATCGTGATAATCAATGTATATTGGATCGTTCAAGACCCAACTGCAGCGTACTTTTTTATTATTTTTCATCAAATTTTATCCAACCTATTCGTTATTGTTTATGCTTTATTGAGATTTAGATTTTTTAAGCATAAATTGGTTGGATTATAAATCAAATAAGCAGATTTGTTGTATATATTAAATTTTTTTATGATGAAAAAAAGAAGATTGTTTTATGGCAGAATAAATTTCACATTTTTAGCTTAGATCAATAAAAGGTAGATTTTTTATTTTCTATCGTAATTTAATAATAAGGTTTTGTCATGAGTCAGTTTGAAATTAACAAGCAATGGCAGCCAAGTGCTCGACCATTAAATCGTCAGGATTTTAAAACGTTAGTTTTATCCTCTTTGGGGGGTACGTTAGAGTTTTATGATTTTGTTATCTACGCTCTTTATATCGATACCATTGTCAAACCTCTATTTTTGCCGCATTTTTTATCACCATTAACGTTAGATTTGTTTGCTTGGGGGATTTTTGCAGCGGGTTATTTGGTTCGTCCTGTTGGCGGTATTATTATGGCGCACTTTGGCGATAAAGTGGGACGTAAGCGAATGTTTACTTTAAGCGTGGCAATGATGGCATTACCAACATTTATTATCGGTGTTTTGCCAACTTATGACATGATTGGCATTTTTGCACCTTTGTTATTATTAGTAATGCGTATGCTTCAAGGTGCCGCAATTGGTGGTGAAATGCCAGGGGCTTGGGTGTTTATTGCTGAGCATGTGCCAAAGCAACGTTATGGTTTAGGTATCGGTACGTTAACTTCAGGTATTACTGGTGGTATTTTGCTTGGTTTTATTGTAACCATTATTATTGATCTTTGTTTTACTACCGAGAATATTTTAGATTACGCTTGGCGTATTCCGTTTATTATTGGTGGCATTTTTGGGGTTATTTCGGTTTATTTACGTCGTTTTTTATCCGAAACTCCTATCTTTAAAGAGTTAGCAGCACGTAAAGCGATCGAGAAAAAGATTCCTGTGGTTACTGTGCTTCAAAAACATAAAACAGCCTGCGTGATTGTGGCGCTTTTGACTTGGTCGTTATCGACCGCCATTATGGTGGGTATTTTAATTACGCCTGGTCGTATTGTAGGCGGTATGTACCATTTTGCTAATCTTGATTGGCGCATTGGTGGCTGTATTGCAGCGTTAACATTAACTATCGGTTGTATTATTTTTGGTTGGTTAGAAGATAAACTAGGTACAAGCAAAACCATGCTGATTAACTGGGGTGGGCTTGCTATTATGAGCATTGTATTTTATAGCTCTTTGTCTCCAAATATGTCTTTAATTAAACTTTATCTGATTTGGGCTGTATTTGGGCTATTTATTGGTTCAGTTGCCATGACAGCAATAGTTGGCACAAGGGCTTTTCCACCTGCAATCCGCTATTCAGGTTTGTCATTTTCGTATAATTTAGCCTATGCGCTATTTAGTGCATTTACACCAACATTAACTATTTATCTATTAAGCCCTGAGCATTTATTAGGTCAATATAGTTATCTTGGTGCTGGTATTTATATCTCGTTTGTGGCGTTAATTGCCGTTGGAGTAGGTTTTTATCCATTAGCTAAAAATGGTTGGTTGGGTGATGTAAATCGTTAATCAGTAAACGGGTTAATAATAACAATATGAATCATAACAGTGTTATTAATAAAAAAGCAGGGCCAACGCCCTGCTTTTTTATTATTAGTGCCACAATTTTTTTAACGCATGGTAACAAATTCTTCCGCAGCGGTTGGGTGAATCGCTACCGTATTATCAAAGTCTTTTTTCGTTGCACCCATTTTAAGTGCGACAGCAAAGCCTTGTAACATTTCGTCCATTCCGTAACCAATGCCATGAATACCAACAATTTTTTCATCTTTCCCCACGCATACTAATTTCATTCGACAAGGTTGTCGATGCTGTGTGACTGCGGTGTACATTGCTGTAAATGTTGATTTATACACTTTTACGTTTTCTTCTCCATACTGCTGTATTGCTTCTGGTTCAGTCAATCCTACTGTTCCAATTGCAGGATGAGTAAATACGACGGTCGGAATATTACTGTAATCTAGATGCTCATTAGGTTTATTGTTAAATAATCTTTCTGATAAGCGACGTCCTGCAGCAACCGCAACAGGTGTTAGCGCTATAGCGCCTGTATCATCACCGACAGAATAGATGCCCGGAACATTGGTGTTTTGGTATTTGTCGACGATGATAAAACCTTTATTATCAACCTCAATTCCCGCTGCCTGTAAATTCATGTCATTTGTTGCTGGATCACGTCCAATCGCCCAAATTAAACAATCAACTGTGTAGCTTTCGCCATTTTCAAGATTTAATGTTAGTGAACCATCACTATTTTTAATTACCGATTTTGGAATCGCAAAAGTATGTAGTTGTTGCCCTTCAGTAGCAATAACTTCCATTAAGGTTTCAACAATAAGCGGATCAAAAGATCGTAGTGGTGTAGCATTGCGAACAAATTGATGAGTTTGCGCGCCCAAGGCGTGTAATACGCTTGCTATTTCGCAAGCAATATAACCTGCACCAACAACTGCCACACGTTTTGGTAAGGCTTTTAGAGCAAAAAAGCCATCTGAAGTAATGCCATATTGCGCACCTGGAATATTGGGAATGCTTGGTTTTCCTCCAACAGCAATTAGAATATGATTAGCACTATAGTGTTCGCCATTTACCTCAACGGTGTGAGAATCAACAAATTTTGCATACCCTTGAATGACGTCAACTTTGTTATTAGTAAGTACCCGATCGTAAGATTGATGAATGCGATCAATATAAGCAGTTCGGCTAGCAATTAATTTATCCCAATTGAATTGATTAATAGTGGTATCAAAACCGTAATCGGGACCATAATGTTTAATCGCTTCTGCAATTTGAGCACCATACCACATGACTTTTTTGGGCACACAACCAACATTAACACAGGTTCCACCTAATAATTTTGCTTCAATAATGGCACACTTTTTCCCATAAGACGCCGCTCGATTAACTGATGCTATCCCTCCGCTACCGCCGCCAATAGCAATATAATCATAATGTTTAGTCATTAAATATCCTCTGTCATCTTTTCCCTAAACTGTGCACTAGCTTTACACAAAGTAATGCATAAAAAAAGCATTAATTTTAAAATTTTATAATAGATATCAACTATCAATTATCTTAATAATCTATAAAAATTCATTTTATTATTAGGTTAAGTTGAGTGAATACTTTGTTTATGCTTATGTCTATCTTTATCAATTAACACAAAGAAAAACATAAGAAGCTAATTAGTATGATATTGAAAAAATCGGCTACTTAGCTAAGAAGCCGATTAGATTAAGTTAGTTAAGTTTTAGCGGTTTTTGATCGCATTAATAATATTAGTCGTTGAGCAACCATCTTCAAAATTAAGTACTTTAACGCTTCCACCAGCAGCGATAACTTCTTTCCCTCCTGCTATATCTTCTGGTTTATAATCACCACCTTTAACTAAGACATCGGGTAAGATATTAGCAATAAGCCGTTGTGGGGTTTCTTCTTCAAACGGTACAACCCAGTCCACTGAATTTAGTGCACCTAAGACGATCATACGTTGCATTAGTGGGTTAATTGGTCTTGATGCCCCTTTCAATTGTTTAACCGAAGCATCACTATTAACTGCAACAATTAAGCGGTCACCAAGTTTTCTAGCATTAGCAAGGTAAGAAACATGCCCCGCATGCAATATGTCAAAACACCCATTAGTCATGACAATTTTTTCGCCACGCATGCGTGCTTTTTTTACCTCTTCTTTTAGCTCTTCTTCTGTCATTACGCCAAAACCGTCATCAACTCGTGCACGAATAGCATTGCTAAGTTCTACTTGAGAAACGGTTGAAGTTCCTAGTTTTCCAACAACGACACCAGCTGCAGCATTGGCTAAAAAACAGCTCTCTTCTAAAGAGAGACCAGCTGCTAAAGCTGCGGCTAATGTAGCAATTACAGTATCACCAGCACCTGTTACATCAAATACTTCTTTTGCTTGAGTAGGTAAATGATAAATTGGTTTACCTAACTGTAATAAGGTCATGCCTTTTTCGCTACGTGTCACTAATAGGGCTTTTAAATCATATTGCTTGATGAGTTGGTAACCTTTTTCAACAATTTCTTCTTCAGTTTGACAATGCCCAACCACGGCTTCGAATTCTGACATATTAGGTGTTAATAAGGTTGCCCCACGATAACGTTCAAAATCGGTTCCTTTTGGATCAACTAAGATTGGTATATTGGATTGATTAGCAAGTTTAATCATTGATTGAACCGCAGATAGTGCTCCTTTGGCATAATCCGAAAGTACTAATACTTTATGGGTTGCCAGCGCTGTTTGAATGCGCTCAAGAATTGGGCTTGCATCAACATTGCCAAATCCTTCTTCAAAATCAATACGAATTAATTGTTGATTACGGGATAATACGCGTAATTTAGTAATGGTAGGATGCGTTGAGACAGAGACAAAATCACATTGAACATGGTGTTTACTTAATTGTTCATTAAGAATTTTAGCCGGTTCATCAATACCAGTTAACCCAATTAAACGCACATTACCACAAAGCGAAGTGATATTCATTGCGACATTCGCAGCACCACCTGGTCTTTCTTCTAACGAATCAATTTTGACAACAGGTACTGGTGCTTCAGGCGATATACGGTTGGTTCCTCCATGCCAATAGCGATCTAACATAATATCGCCTACAACTAATACATTAGCATGGTTAAAATCAGGTAATGATGTGTTCATTATGACTTGTTATCCTTAATTATTCAGTTAATTCATCTTTTATCTGTTAACTATCTTTATCAGATTCATAACTGTCGTCATCTTCTGTATTGTCGTTTTTTCGTGGCTGATAAAAACGGGCAAAAAAAGTGCCAACTTCAAACAGTAAACAGATAGGTACCGCTAATAAGATTTGTGAAAATACGTCTGGTGGTGTGACAAACATAGCTATAGCAAATACCCCAACAATAATATATGGGCGTTTTTTGCGTAAGCTTTTAGGCGTTGTTATGCCTGTCCAACAAAGTAATATAATGGCAACTGGCACTTCGAAAGCAAATCCAAATACAATAAAAAGTGTCATGACAAAATCAAGATATTTGGTGATATCAGTATTAATTGCTACATCAATAGGTGCTGTGTGAATAAAAAAGTAAAAAGCCAGTGGAAATACGACAAAATAAGCAAAAGCAATACCAATGTAAAACAAAATAGTACTCGATATAATCAGTGGCATTACTAAACGTTTTTCGTGTTGATAAAGGGCTGGTGCGATAAACCCCCAAACTTGATACAGTACGTAAGGAATCGAGATAAATATTGCCGCTACAACAGTCAATTTAATGGGTGTAAAAAACGGTGCGGCAATGTCCGTTGCTATCATACTGCTGCCTTGCGGTAATTGGCTAATAAGTGGATTGGCAACAATGCGATAAATATCATTTGAAAAATAAAGTAAGCAAACTAATACCAGTAAAATACAGATAATACAGCGTAATAGTCGTGTTCTAAGTTCAACAAGATGTCCAATTAGAGGTTGAGTTGCGTCGTCTGTCATTATTTATCTTTATCTAAATGAGTGTGAGTATCTATTTGCGTTGCTGAATCGATCTCTTTTTGTAGTGATTCTGTCACACGTTTTAAATCATCAATTGATTCTTGAATTTCTGGGGTTAGCGTTTTTAAACCACTTAGTTCCGCTTTTTTTAGGCTGTCTTGCAATTCTTGCAATTTGAGCTCTTTATTTAACTCTAGTTGTACAGTTGCTGACATACGGCGTAGTACTTTTATCCAACCAGCAACTGTCTTTATGGCAATAGGTAAACGTTCTGGTCCTAATACAACCAGTCCTATAATTAATACTAATAGTAATTGACCAAAACTGATATCAAACACAGGCTACTCTTTTTTAGTGCCATTATCATCATTTGATGAATCTATCTTGTCGATCTTTTGCATAGAATCACTTTCTTTTTTGTCATCGTCATCACTCATTGCTTTTTTAAAACCTTTGATTGACGCCCCAAGATCCGATCCTAATGAGCGTAATTTTTTCGTTCCAAATAACAATACAATAACGGCAATTAATATGAGTAGTTGGGGTAAGCTTGGCATCATGATAATATCTCCAACGTGGGGTAATTTTCCAATTATACACTTAAATTATAAGATTCCCAAATAGCTCATTTAACGGACAATAAGCACTGTTATACATAAAGTTAATATTAACGCCAATAAACCATATAAATTACGTTCATGCTTTTTACTTTGTTGTAATTTTTCATTGATAAGTTTTAATTGATTGTTCATCTGTTTTGTTATTCGTTGGTAATCGTTTATTTTTGCTGGCAGCTCAGGAATAACTGTACGCCATTGTGGTAGTGAATCCCAAGCTTGTTGCAATATTTTTTTTACACTATATTTTTCTTCATACCATTTTTCTAAAAAGGGTTTAGCTGTTTGCCATAAATCAAGCTCTGGATAGAGCTGGCGACCTAATCCTTCAATATAAAATAAGGTTTTTTGTAGTAAAATTAATTGTGGTTGAATTTCCATTTCAAATTTTCTGGCAACTTTAAATAATTGAAGCAATATCTGAGAGAATGAGATTTCAGCTAGTGGTTTTGCAAAAGCTGGCTCACAAACATTACGCATAGCCATTTCAAAGGCGATAGGATCAGTAGAGTCAGACACCCAACCGGATGTAATGTAAGTTTCTGCTATTTTTCGATAATCTCGATTAAAAAATGCTAGAAAGTTTTCCGCCAGATAATGTTGATCATCTTCAGTTAGCTTACCCACAATAGCGCAATCTATACCAATATAACGCGGGTTGTTTGGATCAGTGATATCCACAAAGATATTACCAGGATGCATATCTGCATGAAAAAAGTTATCACGAAATACTTGTGTAAAAAAAGCTTGTACACCACGTTCAGCAAGTAGCTTCATATTGACGTTATTTTGTCTGAGTTGCTCGATATCTGCAATGGGAACGCCTTTTATACGTTCTTCAACAAGGATATTCTTCCGGCAAAAATCTTGATAGACATAAGGAATATATAAAATATCGCTATTAATAAAATTAGCACGTAACTTATCCGTATTATAAGCTTCTTGCAGTAAGTCTAACTCTTTTAGTAGTGTCATTTCATAATCATGCACAATTTCAACTGTATGCAATTTTTCGCCTGATTTTATTCGCTTTGTAAATTGTTTGGCAGCAAAATACATTAAACGAATATCAGCTTGAATAATAGGCAAAATATCAGGCCGTAGTACTTTAATAACTACCTCAGCTTGACTACGTTTTAAGATCGCTGTGTGTACCTGTGCAATGGATGCTGATGCTAAGGGCTTTTGATCAAAATCTGCAAAATAATAGTCAATTGGTTGTCCAAGTGCTTCTTCAATCATTTGTTGAGCTCTTTTACCGTCAAAAGGATCAACTTGATCTTGTAATTTTGCTAAGGCATTTGCTATATCTGTCGGTAAAACATCACGCCGAGTTGAGATCATTTGCCCAAACTTAATCCAGACAGGTCCTAGCTCTTGTAGCGCTTGGCGTAGACGTTCGCCAATGGCTTGCTCTTTTGCTTTAGGTTTAACCCAAAATAAACATAGCAATAAAAAGCGTAACCATTTAGATGAACGATGATTTGGTAACAGTTCGTTTAGTTGATAAGCACGAAATAGTGTTAATATTTTATATAATCGAAAAAATGTCATTATGTCTCATCGCATCAAAATTTAAATCCAGTATGTAACGCTACAATTCCACCTGTCATATTGTGGTATTTCACATTAGCAAATCCGGCTTCTTCCATCATTTTTTTCAATGTATTTTGATCAGGATGCATACGAATGGATTCAGCTAAATAGCGATAACTTTCAGAGTCATTTGCCACAATTTTGCCCATTAATGGTAACATGGTAAATGAATATAAGTCATAAGCTTTATTTAAAATTTGATATTGTGGTTTGGAAAATTCAAGGATTAATAAACGACCGCCAGGCTTTAATACTCGCCACATGGATCGTAATGCTTTTTCTTTGTCAGTGACATTCCGTAAGCCAAATGAGATTGTAATACAATCGAAATAGTTATCCACAAAAGGTAATTCCTCGGCGTTAGCTTGTACATATTCAATATTTTTAAATAAGCCTTTGTCTCGAAGTTTATCTCGCCCTACTTTTAACATCGATTCATTAATATCAGCTAACACAACTAATCCATCATCACCAACCAGCTGCGAGAATTTTGCCGTTAAGTCACCTGTTCCACCAGCCAGATCTAAAACTTTTTGCCCTTTACGTACACTACTGTATTCAATAGTCACTTTTTTCCAAATTCGATGGATACCAAATGACATGAGATCATTCATAACATCATATTTATCGGCAACGGAGTGAAATACTTCAGCAACACGTTTTACTTTTTCTTGTTTTGGGACTTGCGTATAGCCAAAATCAATTTTTTCTTGATTTGTATTATCTTGTTTGTCAGAAGATTGAGACATAAAATTTACCTATCACAAAGATTTAGCCTATTTTAGCATAAGCCATTATAAATGTGATGAACTAAATCAGTAATGTATCAACCATTTTGGTAACAGTTTCAAAATGTTCTAATGCTGACTGTTTAGGATCTAAATCCTTTTCATAAATAACTAAATCAAAATGATAACTCTCTGTTAGGGCTTTTAACACTTCATGCTCTTTTTGAAAAATTTGGCTGTAGTATCGAGCTAGTGTGTCAAAATCGATTGAAGTAAAAAGTAATTTATTTGCAGTCAATTCAGCATTGTTAATTCGTTCGACATGTAACATAGCAATTTTAATATAGTCAGTTTCATTTAAATAACGTCTATTATGTTGCGTGGAAATTTCTCGCTCAATATAATTAATATAGCCATTGGAAACATATTCAGTATTATAAATATTAGCCAGTTGAATTGGTAAGCCACAAAACCTATTTTGACCAATAATGGCAACTTTTTTAACAAAAAAAGGTTTTGCTGCTTGCGCAATAAAAGACCAATTTTTGTAAGGGTGTTTACGGATTTGTGTTGCACTGATATTCATGAACTTTCGATCCGCATCAATAATTACAGCTGGACAATTAAAATAAACTTCATGATTTTTAACATCTTGAGGTTCGCTGGTAAAAATAACGTTTGGTTTGATTTTATACTCATCAAGAATTCGGTTGACGCGATCACTCCAATCTTTCCAGCCATTTGGGTAATATTCAATACCTGCTTCATCTAATATATGGATATGGATATTGTGGCGATCTTTAAAGGTTTTTTTTAACCATGAGAACCGATCACTGACTTGTGGTTGTTTTGGTAAATGGCTTTTATCAAAAAGCTGTTTATCTCGTGATTCTTCACAACCAAGAAAGATATGAAGCTCTTCGACCTGATTTATTGCTTTTTCAATCAAGTAAATATGCCCACTGTGTAAAGGATAAAACTTACCAAAAATTAAACCAACTTTATTTTTTGAAACCATGATACTTACCAACACATTTAAAAATTGTGTAACAATGTACAGAATTAAAATGCATTTTCTAACCAATTGATGCTATTTGACATATTTATAATCGAAGCGAGATATTTTTGACCACCTCAGTCTGCGGTGGTCAAAATAAAAATAGAATTTTTTAAGGGTAGGATCACTTTGGTAATGTAGATAATAAAATCCCTGTTGCAACAGATATATTAAGTGCAGGCATATTTTCGTTACCTTTTAGATGTATAACTACATCAGCATTATTTATTAGCTTCATGTTAATTTGCTGAAAAATTACAATAGCTATCTTTTTATTAAATGTAATTTGATGTAATTCACTTGATGCTATTGATTTTAACTGACAAGGCAATAGTGCAACAATTTGATAACCATGTCGTTTAAGCATATCAAGTGAAGCAACAAAATCATCGCTTTTGATTGATTTAATTGCCTCAATGCCTCCTTCTGCTACTCGCATAGCTGCCCCACTTTCGAGCAGGTTTGTTTGACGTAATATGACACCATTAACATTGTAAAATGCAGCACTTCGTATTAATCCTCCTAGATTATGAGGATTATTAATATCATCAATCGCTAAAACACAATCGTCATCTTTATCACTATTACTTTCTAAATAATCCAATAATGTAAGCGAAGCACGTTTTTTAACAATTAAACAAACTCCACCATGATGTTGTGTCTGGGTTATTTTAGAAATTTGTTCATTAGATACAATGTCATAGCCTAAACGTTGTTTAACTAGCCAGTTTATTAGATCCTTAAACTGATAGGTCATTTCTTGAATAATAAACAATTTAACAATGGCTGAGCGTCGATGTTTGAAAACGGCTTTACAACTGTTTTCGCTATAAACCAATGTTTCTTCTTTACGCTGACGATACCCGTCATAGCCAAAGGTTGGCGTTTGTTCGTTGTCACGCACTTTTTTTTGCCATGGGGAATTATTGTCAATTAATGATCGTGATTGAGTGCGATTAATTTCAACAACAATATTTTGTCTTACAAAACCAGATTTTCCAGCTCTAGGTCTAAAAGTTTCAATACGATCATTTCGTTCTAGTTGAGTATTAGACTGAAATGAATCATCTTTAAATTTTTTATTCCAATTTGTTTTTTTCTCTTTTGTTGAACGAGAATATTTTTTTGTTTCGCTTTTTTTAGTATAAAAAACGGTTGGTTTTTTTTGTTCGTTATTGTCGTTCATATTAATCTCACATTTAATCGGTTACCGTGTACGTATGGTTGGCGCTAATTTATCTAATACGCCATTAACAAATTTATGACTATCTGCCGCACCGAATGTTTTGGTTAATTCAATAGCTTCGTTAATCACAACTTTATAAGGAACATCTTGGCGTTTAAGTAATTCGTAAAGTGCAATTCGCAATACGGCTAATTCAACTTGACCAAGTTCTTCAACGGTACGTTCTGTAAGGAAAGGCGCCATCTTTTCATCTAAATCAGTTCTATTTTTAACAACGCCATTTAATAGTTCTCGAAAATACTTAGCATCAACTCCTTTCATATCTTGTTCAGCAAGAAAACTTGCCTCAACATCAGCAAGATCATTTCTGGAAATTTGCCAAGAATAAATTGCTTGTACTGCACACTCTCTTGCTCTACGACGAGGATTGACTAATGCCACTAAATTACTCCTTAATTGCTTTAATAATGTTTAGCATTTCAAGTGCAGTTAATGCTGCTTCTGAGCCTTTATTACCCGCTTTTGTGCCTGCACGTTCAATAGCTTGTTCAATACTTTCAGTAGTTAAAATACCAAATCCGACTGGAATGGTGTAATCTAAACTTGCGCTTAGTAATCCTGAACTTGATTCACCAGCTACAAAATCAAAATGTGCTGTACTACCACGAATCACTGTTCCTAATGCCACAATAGCATCATATTTTTTAGATTGAGCAGCAACTTTAGCTGTAAGTGGGATTTCATAAGCACCAGGTACCCAAATAACCGTAATATTTTTATTTTCTACTTGCCCAATACGCGTTAATGCGTCAATTGCACCATTAACAAGGTTTTCGTTTATGAAATGATTAAAACGAGCCACTATTATGGCAACTTTAGCTTTTGGTGCAGAAACTTTTCCTTCAATTGTTTGCATATTTATTCCTTATTCATTGATTTTAAATGCAATTTCATTATTACTTTCGGTGAAAAAATTATTCTTAAATTGTATCACAAATTAAAGGCTTATCCTATTAGCAAATAGCGTTGCAACCGAGATCTATCCTTTTAATTTTTTAAAAGTAGATACAATAAATTTAACAATTGAAAATGTTGTATTTAGATAGTTTAAATATTTTAGAAATAATAATATAAAGCCTAAATTTTAATCACAGACTTTCCATGTCCAAATTTTTTTAATTTTTATATATGGAAAAAACTAATACATTTATATAAAATAAGTTATTTTTCGATTATCTCTTGCAAGCTGTTTTTAACGAATTACAATGGTGTATAGATTAAATTATTGATGGAGTAATATTGATGTACATTGACAATATTCGTAATGAGTTAAATCAAGCAATTGATGTATTGACTAATTTTGTTTCTGATAACAATAATCTTTTAAATATTCAAAAAGCTGCAGTGCTAATTGCTGACTCATTTAAACATGGAGGTAAGGTTCTTTCATGTGGCAATGGAGGATCTCACTGTGATGCCATGCATTTCGCTGAAGAGCTAACTGGTCGTTTTCGTGATAATCGTCCAGCTTATCCCGCGATTGCAATATCTGATGTAAGCCATATTTCTTGTGTGAGTAATGATTTTGGGTTTGATTATATTTTTTCTCGCTATGTTGAAGGTGTTGGTAAAAAAGGGGATGTACTTTTAGGTATTTCAACTTCAGGAAATTCAGCTAATGTATTAAAAGCCATTGAGTCTGCAAAACAAAAAGACATGAAAATTATTACACTTACAGGTAAAGATGGTGGTAAGATGAATGGGCTTGCCGATGTCGATATTCGTGTTCCACATCTAGGTTACGCTGATCGCATACAAGAAGTTCACATTAAAGTGATTCATATTCTAATTATGCTTATTGAAAAAGAGATGGCCAAGTGAAATGTGTGAATTATTGGGTATGAGCGCTAATGTGCCAACCGATATCTGTTTTAGCTTTACCAGCCTAATTAAACGTGGTGGGGAGAAAGGTCCTCATAAAGATGGCTGGGGTATTACTTTTTATGAAGGCAAAGGTTGCCGGACATTCAAAGATCCAGAACCTTGCAGTTTTTCATCAATTGCAAAAATGGTTCAACAATATCCTATAAAGTCTAAAGCAGTGATTGCACATATTCGACAAGCTAACCGAGGCGGTGTTGCGCTGGAAAATACTCACCCATTTACTCGTGAATTATGGGGGAAAAACTGGACTTTTGCTCACAATGGGCAATTGGCTGACTATCAAAATTTAGATACTGGGCTTTTTCAACCCGTAGGTGAAACTGATAGTGAATATGCTTTTTGTTATTTGATTAATCAATTACAACAAAGATATTCCCATAAACCTAACAATGATTTGCTGTTGTTTAATTTTATTAAACAATGTGCCGATAAATTAAGTCAGTTTGGTGTATTTAATATGCTGCTTTCTGACGGGCAATATGTATTTGCTTACTGCACTACCAATTTGCACTGGATAACTCGTAAAGCACCTTTTGGCAAAGCAAAACTACTCGATGAAAACGTGGAAATTGATTTTCAAAAGCACACTACACCAAACGATGTTGTAACAATTATTTCGACATTACCTTTAACTTCCAATGAGACTTGGCATAAACTCAATACCAATGAAGCAATTTTGTTTAAAAATGGTGAAGTTAATCAATCTTCCGCATTTTAATTCTTGGTTTGGTGGTTTAACTTAAATTAATATTGTAAATAGCCTTAATATGGCTAACCTAATTATTAATATTATCCATGGCAAATGCTGAAAAATAATTTATATACATATATCATAAAGATAATCCGTACAGGTATGATCAATAAATCCTCTTAGAGCAGAGTAAACAATGCACTCTATCCAACCTTGTTAACAAGGCGAATTGAAAAATAATATATTCAAAAAAATAAATAAATTATCAATTATATTTATTTAGTTATTTTGCTGATTTGGGATGGACATTTATTTAATCCTTCCAGCTAGATAGGCTTGATAATCTGGTATTTCGATTTCAACCTCTTGAGTAAAAATGGAAGACTGAATTAATGCATTAGCTGTAGCTTGATTTGTGGCAACAGGAATGTTCCAAACTGTGGATAACCGCAATAATGCTTTAACATCTGGATCATGTGGTACAGCATTAAGTGGATCCCAGAAAAATATTAGAATATCAATTTTACCTTCAGCAATTAATGCACCAATTTGCTGATCTCCCCCCATTGGACCACTGAGCATTGGAGTAATATTTAAGCCAGTCTCTTTTTTAATTAACGTGCCGGTCGTTCCAGTACCACACAAATGATGATGTGAAAGCTCTTCACAATTTTTCTTACACCAAGTTAATAAAGAATCTTTTAAATGGTCATGCGCAACTAATGCAATATTTTTTTTAGCCTTTAATTTTCGTGTGCTATAAAGCATTGTGGTTATCCTACTCTATGATTGTCTATGACGTTTTTAACAGAGTATCTATTAAAGTGCAAGACATATTTGTTAAGATTAGTAGCAATAAAAAAGGCACCGAAGTGCCTTTTTGAAGATATACAATTACAATTAATTAGAATTGATAAATTAAACCAAGCGCAACAGTATCTTTAGTGTTTGCTTTGACAATTGAATGACTGTCACTATAGTCACTACCATATAAACTGCGACGAGCGCCAATATCATCTTTATCTAACAAATTGATTTTGTAATCAACAAGCGCTTTTAGATTTTTGTTAAAATCGTAAGTTACACCAATATCAACATATTTAGTTAAATCATCACCTTTAAGTCCCACGTCACCACTTCTCGCTAAACTTGATGCATCTTCAACTCTATGTTGGATATAAGCAACAGATGGTGTTAAACGACCAATGTCAAAGTCAATACCGTATTGTGCTACAACTTCAAAACCTTTAGTTTTTAAATCATCAGCATTACGTGTACTTGAGGCATTGTTCCAACCGTATTTTTGTTTACCTTGAATGTATAAGGCTGCTAAATAAACATTATTATTGTCATATTTGATACCTGCAGACCATGATTTAGCATCTTTATGTCCACCTGTTTGTGCATAACCTGCACCTATAGTTAAACCAGTATCAAACATATCCCAATCAATTACTGATCCCCATGCTTCAGCACTATCATGACCGTTGTGGCTTTCAAAAGTATTGAAGTGGCGAGTAGAGCTATTATCACCATTGTCCGCATATTGTACAGCAAAACGTAGGCCATTTACTAAACCAAAGAAATCTGAGTTACGGTAAGTTGCTACAGCTTTAGTTCGAGCAGTTAATGCGTAAAGATCATTATCAGAAGCATCACCACCAAATTCTGGTAATACGTCAGTGTAAGAAGTTAATGTCTTTAATATACCATCGTTTCGTCCATAATCAAATGAACCAAAGTCACCAAAGTTTAAACCAGCAAATGCATAACGAGTTTCATTATCTGAATTTTTACCAGTGGCAGTTTCATATTCCCAACGTCCATAACCAGATAACCAGTCAGTAACTTGAGTTTGACCTGACATACCCAAACGTGCCGTAGTTTTATCGCCTTCGCCAGTTTGATTGTTACGATCAGTAATATAATTTAAAGCATAAACTCGACCATAAAAGTCAACTTTATTACCATCTTTGTTCCACACTTCAATAGATGCGCCTGCTGTGCCCGCAATTAAAAGTGCAGGAATAGCGATTGCTAATAGATTACGTTTCATTTTGTTACCCTCATAGGTATTTATTATTAAAGATGCAAATTACTTTGCTCTCGGTTAATAAATAATTGCTAACGTGATTAACAATTACATTATTATTGTGATATCTACTATTTAGATATTGGATTTTTATTGCTCACATTGCTAATAAACAATATTAGTTAGATAATTTCTGCGAAATTCGTTTTTATTCTAGTTCCAGAAATAAATTTCTTTTAAACATAAAATGTGTTTTTAGGTAGGAATAGCTTTAAAAGGCGAGAAAAAAGGCACAAAAGTGCCTTTTTTGAGATACTAAGAAATTAGAATTGGTAGATTAAACCAAGAGCTAAGGTATCTTTTGTACCAGGTTTATTTAAATGACGGTCACGTTGATGAGCTGTGTTATCTGCTGCACCAATATCTTTACGATCAAGTAAATTGAATTGATATTCAACGATAGCGCTGAAGTTTTTGTTTAGGTCATATGTTGCACCAACAGAAACATATTTAGCTAATGGTGAAGTAATTGAACCATTGCGATATAACCATTCACCATGAGACTCATTGTATTTAGCTTTATGTTGAACATATGCTAATGATGGAGTTAAACGACCAATTTCTAAATCAATACCATATTGAGCAACTAACTCAATACCTCTGATTTTAAGATCAGAAGAGTATGCATCACCGTCTTCATCTTCAAAACCAACTTGTTTAATTTTACTTTGGAAGTAGCTAGCACCGAAATATACGTTGTAGTTATCATATTTAAGACCAGTAGCCCAAGTATTGTGGCGAGTTTGGCTAACTGTTGATTGAGCATAACCTGCACCAGCAGTTAAACCAGTATCAAAAATACGCCATTGGATGTTTGCACCATATGCTTCTCTTGATTTACCTTTGATAGAATCAACAGTACTTGAGTTGTGGCCATTATCTGCATATTGAACTGCAAAGCTAACGTCATCATTTAAACCAAAGAAGTTATTGTTGCGATAAGTAGCAACAGCTTTAGTACGAGATGAAAGTACATTCCAGTTGTTGTTAGCTGCATCACCACCAAATTCTGGTAATACGTCTGTATAAGCAGTAATTGCTTTTAACACACCGTCATTACGACCATAATCAAATGAACCAAAGTCACCAAAGTTTAAACCAGCAAATGCATAACGTACTTCGTTATCAGATTTTTTACCCGCTTCCGCTTCGTATTCCCAACGACCATAACCTGATAGCCAGTTAGTGATTTGAGTTTGACCAGACATACCTAAACGAGCTGAAGTGTGATCACCTTCATCTTTGTGTCCACGGTCAGTAATATGGTTAGCTGCTTTTACACGACCATAAAAATCAACTTTATTACCGTCTTTGTTCCAAACTTCGATAGAAGCATTTGCTCCAGCAGCAGCTAGAAGTGCTGGAATAGCGATTGCTAATAGATTACGTTTCATTTCTTACCTCATGGTTATTATAAATAAGACACTTTTCCTATAAGTTTAGCATCTAATTTCGTACAAAAATTATTCAGTTAAAATAATATTTCTATTATCTTTATTTACTTTTTACAGTAGCGTAAATTATGTATAAAAAAATTTTAAAATCAAGCGAACTTTTCATTAAATATGATGTCTAAGACGAAAAACACTTCTGTTTGGTTATTTTTCATCCAAAAAATAGCCAAACATCAATTTGCTTTTTTATCATAAATAAGTATATTTATTTTTATTTTCTATTAAGTTCAAAAATTCGCATTCCTCGGTGTTCTTGGGAATGGTATAACATCGCGCACGTTTTGTACGCCTGTAACATAAACAATTAAACGTTCAAAGCCTAAACCAAAACCAGAATGCGGCACAGTACCGTATCGACGTAAATCACGATACCACCAATAATCTTCTTTTTTGAGTCCCAATTCTTCCATGCGCTTATCCAACATATCTAAACGTTCCTCACGCTGAGATCCACCAATGATTTCACCAATTCCTGGCGCTAAAACATCCATTGCCGCTACCGTTTTACCGTCATCATTCATACGCATATAAAAAGCTTTAATATCTTTCGGATAGTTTTTTACTACCACTGGTGCTTTAAAATGTTGTTCAGCTAAATAACGCTCATGTTCTGAAGCTAAATCAATTCCCCAGCTGACTGGGTTTTCAAATTTAACATCACAATTTTGTAAAATGGTAATAGCATCAGTGTAATCCACTTGAGCAAAATCAGCATTAATAAAGTTTTCAAGGCGATTGATTGCTTCTTTATCGACATGCTGTGCAAAAAATTGCATATCGTCAGCTCGTTTTTCTAGCACAGCTTTAAACACATATTTCAACATATCTTCAGCAAGCTTTGCATTATCATTTAGATCAGCGAATGCTACTTCAGGCTCCATCATCCAAAACTCAGCTAAATGGCGAGTAGTATTTGAGTTCTCTGCTCTAAATGTTGGACCAAAAGTATAAACTTTAGAAAGTGCACAAGCATAAGTTTCAGCGTTTAATTGTCCAGAAACGGTTAAAAAAGCTTCTTTACCAAAGAAATCTTTATCAAAATCAACTTTACCATTATCAGATTTAGGCAGATTTAGCATATCAAGTGTCGAAACGCGGAACATTTCGCCCGCCCCTTCAGTATCTGATGCGGTAATAATAGGAGTTGATAACCAATAAAAACCACGTTCATCAAAAAATTGATGAATAGCTTGCGCAAGCGTATGGCGTACACGCGTTATCGCACCAACAATATTGGTTCTTGCACGCAAGTGAGCCACTTCACGAAGATATTCAATCGAATGACGCTTTGCTGCCATTGGGTAAGTTTCGGGATCATCAATAAAGCCATATACTTGAACTTGCGTTGCTTGTAATTCATATTTTTGACCTTGACCTGGGGACTCCACCACTTTACCGGTCACTTTAACCGAACAACCAGCCGTTAAACGTAAGATCTCTTGTTCATAATTAGGTAAATTATTTTCAATAACTGCTTGAATAGGATCAAAGCAAGAACCATCATAAACGGCTAAAAATGAAATGCCTGCTTTAGAATCACGCCGAGTTCTTACCCAACCTTGAACCGAAATTGTGCTACCAACAGCAATTTTGCCTTGTAACACATCAACAATAGGAGCAATTGAAGTCATTTTAATTATCCATCTCTACATTAATTAATTGTTTAAATAATATTTAAAGTAATACAGATATATTCAAATGGTTATTCCATAGCAAAATAGAATTTTTGAATAATAAAATCCTTATTACTAATTTTTATTTTCTAATATGAACAATAGGTTAAGTGTAAATTATTATCAATTTTTAACACTAAAAGTTCGTTTTAGCTCATCGATAAAATCTAAATCCTGGGAAATCGTTTTACCTGGGCTATCTGATAGTTTCGCAACAGATTGATTATTGCATTCCGTTAATTTAATTACAATATTCAATGATTTAGTATTAGTTTCTGTTGATGGAATATCACAAGCTAAAAACCCACCCACACCAAAAGATAATTTTACGCGATGATTAAAATGTTGGTAGATATTAATCGCTTTATCAAAATTTAAACTATCTGAAAAAACTAACATTTTCGTTTGCGGATTTATGCCCAACTGTTTGTAATGAGCAATCGCTTTTTCTCCCCATTCAATTGAATCACCCGAATCATGACGAAGTCCTTGGTAGTGAGAGGCAAAGTGTAAATTAAAATCACGTAAAAACGCATCCATTGTAATACAATCAGTTAATGCTACTCCCAAGTTATTAGGATATTCATCTAACCAAACCTGAAGAGCATTTCTTTGGCAATTTTGAAGATTGGTGCTTAAACGTTGATGGGCTTGAAACCATTCGTGTGCTTGCGTTCCAACAGGGGTGAGCCCTAAACGATAGGCAAGTAAATAATTGCTCGTGCTATGGAAGTGATTAAAGTGCGTTTTCAAATAACTGACAACAGCTTCTTGCACCGCAAACGAATAACGCCTACGTGTACCAAAATCCATTAAGTTAAAACCAGACATATCCATATTAACTGTTTTTTCATTAAACAATGCTAATTTATCTTTTAGCCTAGCTAGTGCCTCTGGAACGCCAATATTTGGTGAACGATCTTTATGAACAATCTCACTAATAACAGCAAGTAATGGCACTTCCCATAAAATAACATCTAACCATTTACCTTCAATTGTAATAGAAAGCACTCCATTTTTATTTTTGATAGTGAGCAGATCACTGTTAAAACGCCATTTTTTGAGCCAATTTAAATAGTCAGATTTAAAAAAAGAAATATTTGATAAATAGTTAAATTCATCATCAGACAGCGCTAATGATTCCATTAATTTGACTTGATGTATTATTTCATCAACATATTGCCCCAATAAATCATCACTACGGCAACGAAACTGTGCAACTACTGTTGTATTTGGATAGTGATGAAATACAGCTTGCTGCATATGCAACTTATAAGCATCAGTATCTAATATTGATGTAATTATCGCTGGTAACATGTAAATTTAGTGCTATTACTTTAAATAAAATTCCGAAGATTATAGCAGAATAATAATGAAGATATAGATTAATTATGTAATAAGATTGTTTTTAATCGGTTATAATATGAAATAGCACAACATATAAATTGAGTACCAACCAAAAGGTCATAAAAATATGAATACAAAAACGCCTGAGTCGCAACCTATTGCCAAAAATCGTCTTGATTATAAAGCGTCTGATTTTACTATTACCAACATTGATCTTGATTTTGATTTAGCACCCGAAATAACAACCGTCACAGCTCGCAGCCGTGTTGTTAAAAAAAATAATGAAGCGGACAATTTAATTTTAGATGGTGAAGACCTTAAATTGATTTCTGTTAATATTGACGAACAACCATGGCATAATTATCAGATTACAGCAAGCGGGTTAATCATCCAAGGCGTTCCTACCGAATTTACCTTAACAATTGTTAATGAAATCAAACCAATTGATAATACAGCCCTTGAAGGTTTATATGTATCAGGCAATGCGCTTTGTACTCAATGTGAAGCAGAAGGATTCCGTCATATTACTTATTATCTTGACAGACCTGACGTTCTTGCATGCTTTTCAACACGTATTACCGCGAATAAACAACATTATCCTTATCTACTTTCGAACGGTAATCGCATAGCGCAAGGCGAACTTGCCGATGGACGTCATTGGGTACAATGGCAAGATCCTTTTCCAAAACCGGCTTACTTATTTGCATTAGTTGCTGGTGATTTTGATATTTTAAAAGATCAGTTTATCACGCAATCAAAACGGAAAGTTGATTTAGAAATTTACGTTGATAAAGGTAATTTAGATCGGTCGCAGTGGGCAATGACAAGCTTAAAAAATGCCATGCGTTGGGACGAAACACGTTTTGGGCTTGAATACGACTTAGATATCTTTATGATTGTAGCGGTTGATTTTTTCAATATGGGAGCAATGGAAAACAAAGGATTAAATATCTTTAATTCAAAATATGTGCTTGCCAAACCTCAAACAGCAACAGATGATGACTATCTAGGTATTGAAGGTGTAATTGGTCATGAATATTTTCACAACTGGACTGGTAATCGGGTAACCTGTCGCGACTGGTTCCAACTTAGTTTAAAAGAAGGATTAACTGTATTTCGAGATCAGGAATTTAGCGCTGATATGGGATCTCGTGCAGTAAAACGCATTGAGGATGTCAAACTTTTGCGCACCGTTCAATTTGCCGAAGATGCTAGCCCAATGTCTCACCCTATTCGGCCTGAACAAGTAATAGAAATGAATAACTTTTACACAGTCACCGTGTATGAAAAAGGCGCTGAAGTTATTCGTATGATGCATACTTTATTAGGAGAAGATAAATTCCAAGCAGGGATGAAACTTTATTTTAAACGCCATGATGGTAGTGCCGCAACTTGTGATGATTTTGTTGCAGCCATGCAAGATGCCTCAGGTATCGATTTAACTCAATTTAAATTATGGTATAGCCAATCAGGAACACCTGAATTAACCGTTACCGATAATTATGACGAGAAAAATCAACAATATACTTTAACAGTAGAACAATATACACCAGCTACTCAAGATCAAGCACAAAAACAGGCTTTGCATATCCCACTTGATATCGAGTTATATCAACATAATGGTGAAATAATTCCACTACAATACCAAGGCAAACCTGTTCACCATGTTTTAAATTTAACAAAAAACAAACAACAATTTATCTTTGATAACGTAACTCAAAAACCAATCATTTCATTACTACGTGATTTTTCAGCACCTGTTAAGTTAACTTATGATTATCAAGATAATGATCTTATTTTCTTAATGCAACACGCTACTAACGCATTTAGCCGTTACGATGCAGCTCAAATGTTATTAGCAAAATATGTTCGCTTGAATGTGAAAAATTATCAAGAAAATCAAAATTTAATGTTGCCTGATTCAGTATTAGATGCATTTAGAGCCGTATTGTTATCAGAAAAAACTGACCCTTTCCTTATTGCACAAATATTAACCTTGCCATCTGAAAATGAGTTGGCAAATTTATTTACTGTGGTTGATCCAATTGCAATTCATCAAGTGCGTCTATTTTTGTTAACTCATTTTGCAAACGAACTTTATGATGAATTATTAGCCGTTTATCACCACAATAAAACATCACAATATCAAATTAAACATAACGATATTGCTAAGCGGTCACTTAAAAACTGTTGTTTAACTTTATTAGCTCATGCCGATGATAATTCGTACGCCAATACATTGGTTAACCAACAATATTATCAAGCAAATAATATGACTGATTGTTTAGCCGCCTTAAGTGTAGCTGTAAAAGCTGAACTTGATTGTCGAACTGAGTTATTGGCTAACTTTGATGACAAATGGCATCAAGATGGACTTGTTATGGACAAATGGTTAGCACTAAACGCAACAAGCCCAGAAAAGAATGTTCTTGCTACCGTGAAAAAATTATTAACTCACCGCTCATTTACACTCAGTAACCCAAATCGGATCCGTGCATTAATTGGAGCATTTGTAAATAATAACCCTGTGGCATTTCACGCTGAAGATGGCAGTGGTTATCAATTTTTAGTTGAGATTCTTACTGAATTAAACCAAAAAAACCCGCAAGTTGCAGCAAGGCTTATCGATCCTCTAATTCGATTAAAACGTTATGACAAAAAGCGTCAACAACAAATGCAAAAAGCACTTGAAGCATTGCTAAAAATTGAAAATTTATCTAAAGATTTATTTGAAAAAATTAACAAGGCACTAGAAGACTAAGTAGGAAATAGCATCCTGCAATATCGTTGCAGGGTGCCATTAATAAATTTAAAATTAAAGTTTTATACTAAAACGTATAGTTTCCTGAAACTTTTTTACAATCACTTTAATAAGTTTTAAATAATGACAATAAAAGAAATCGCTCCCACAGAACTTGCACAAAAATTAAATCAGCAAAATAATCTATTTCTGCTCGATGTACGAGAACCCAATGAAATAGCCATTTGCAGTATTAGCAACGCAATTCATATTCCAATGAATATGATCCCTTTATATCTAGATAAAATCCCAGATGAAATCGATATTGTTATTTATTGTCATCACGGCAGACGTAGCCTAACTGTTGCTCATTATTTAGCAGAAAACGGGTTTGATCCTAACTTTCTCTATAATCTTACAGGGGGGATTGATGCTTGGGCGTTAACGGTTGATAAACAGATGATAAGGTACTAAAATGCCCGTAATAAAACGGGCGTTTCTTTATAACTTTACCTTGCTATTGCTTATTCTTGAGGCATCACCCAATAACCATTTTGGTTATGCGTTTTCATATAATCTTTAAATTGTTGAGATTGATAAATACGCTTCACATCTTGAGCCCATCGACTATTTTCGTTTCCTTCATTCACTACAACCATAATTTCTAAGTCAGGAATGATGGTTTCAGAAAGTAATGCTTTGTTCGAGTCAATATTAGCAGAATAAACAATGCTACCTGGAATTACCGCAAAATCTAATTCATTAAGCACTCTAGGGATATTGGCCGAATCCATTTCAATAATTTCAATACCTGCTATATTTTGAGCAATATCATTTTTATTAACAATAATAGGATTTGTATTATTTTTTAATTTTATCCAACCAGCTTTTTCCAGCAGATTATATGAACGAGCTGCATTAGAAGCATCTTGTGGAATAGCAACTTTTGCTCCTGAAAAAATTTGCGTTAATGAGGTGAACTTATGTGAAAATATTGCCGCAGGTACCGATGGTACATGTACAACTGGTTTTAAATTTGCTTTACGCTGGGCATTAAACACATTCATATAAGCTGTGTGCTGTGCAACGGTTAAATCAATACTACCTTCACTTAAAGCTACATCTGATTCAAGTAAATGCGGAAAATTCACTAATTTAACCTTATAACCTTCTGATTCAAGTATGGGTTTAACAGCTTCATTAAAAAGATCGTTATATGGACCTGGTGATACGCCCATGCTAATTTCTTTTTTTGTCTGATTATCGACTTGTTTAGACGAATTATCACAACCAATGGCCAAAAATGCTGAACTAGCAACGAAAGCGATTGATACGTATTTAAATATTTTTTGCTTGATAAACGCATTTTTCATTTCAGCTATCCTCTATAAACATTAAGCGTTAAAGCATAAAATACACTCTAGCACAGAAAAAAGCGTTCATTTATTCCAAGTAATTCTATCTTATAACTATATGGAATAAGATATAAAAAACGATTATTAGAGCAATAATTTAACCTGTGATACCGTTAGATACATTAATTATTGTCAATCTTTGAATATGCCAAACACCTACAAGAAATAATTTATCCAAATTGGCTAAGCAAGCACTTATTCAACTAAAAGAAAATAAATAGGCGATGAATAATGATTAAATTTGAACATGCCTCAAAACAATATGAAAGAAATGGCGTCACAACACAAGCTTTAAACGATATTAATTTAACCATCAGTAAAGGGGATATTTACGGCATTATTGGTTACAGTGGTGCAGGTAAAAGCACCTTAGTGCGCTTAATTAATTTTCTTGAAAAGCCAACTCAAGGCAATGTTATTATTCAAAATAAAGTATTAAATCAATTAACTAGTGCTGAATTACGTCAAATACGCCAAAAAATTGGTATGATTTTTCAGCATTTTAATTTGCTTGAATCAAAAACCGTATTTGAAAATATTGCTATTCCTTTAATTTTAATCAAAAAAGATAAACATTCGATTAAACAAAAAGTCTATGAACTTTTGGAATTTGTTGGATTAAGTGATAAAGCCAACAACTATCCCAAAGAGCTATCTGGTGGACAAAAACAGCGCATTGGTATCGCTCGGGCATTAGCCAACGATCCTGATATTTTATTATGCGATGAAGCAACTTCAGCACTTGATCCACAAACCACTCAAGCTATTTTAGATTTAATCAAAAAAATCAATCAAAAATATAAAATAACAGTCGTGTTAATTACTCACGAAATGCATGTAATTGAACAAATTTGCCATAAAGTTGCAGTAATGGAAAAAGGAAAAATTATAGAACAAGGTAACGTACTTGACGTATTTGGACAACCAAAACACCAAACTACTCAAAATTTTGTTAGCTCAGTGATCAACGATCAAATTCCAAATGGTGTTGTGGAAAATTTGTTAGAAATAGAAGGTAAAAAAGACAATATTAAATTATTTAAGCTCGAATTCTTAGGACGATCTGCGTCAGAACCCGTGATGAATTCACTTATACTGCAACAAAAAGTTATCGTCAATATTTTGTTTGCCCATATGTCAGAAATCGAAAAAACAGTTTTAGGTAGTATGTTTGTTCAACTAAAAGGTAACGATAGTAATATCAAAGAATCAGTACATTACTTACGTGAGTGCGGTGTGCAAGTCACTGAAATTAAACATTGGGAGATGAGTAAAAATGGAAATATTTAATACTATAATCGACTATTTGGTCTCTTTCTTTGCAACATCAGTAACCACTGAACAATTTGTTCAAGCATCCTATGACACCCTGATTATGGTAGTTTTCTCCTTAATTTTAGGTTCATTAATCGGAATTCCACTTGGTATTTGCTTAGTTACAACAAGACCTTATGGACTATTAGAAAATCGTCGAGTGTTTCGTATTATCAACCCGATTATTAATATAGTTCGCTCATTGCCTTTTATTATTTTATTAGTTGCTATCCAACCTTTAACAAAGGCCATTGTAAATAGCTCTATTGGCACTATAGCAGCAATTGTTCCGTTAACATTTTATGTTGCTCCTTACATTGCTAGATTAGTTGAAAATTCATTACTTGACGTGAATAGTGGTATTATTGAAGCGGCTCAATCAATGGGAGCAACGCCAACACAAATTATTTGGTATTTTATGTTGCCAGAAGCATTTAGTTCTTTAATTTTAACTCTTACAACTGCGACCATAGGTTTAATTGGGGCTACGGCTATGGCTGGTGCCATTGGTGCTGGAGGTATTGGTGATTTAGCTGTGTCATACGGCTATCAACGTTTTGATAATACAGTCACTTATATTTGTGTGGTTATTCTAATTATCTTCATCCAATTGGTACAAAGTACAGGAAACTACTTAGCTCGTAAAGCAAGACACGAATAAAATTACCTATTGGTATCCTACATAAGTCTTCCTTAATATAAAAAGGAAAAGGTGTAGCTCTTTTTGACGGTTACCATAAATAACGTAATTTAGGGTTCTAACTTAAAAACTAAATAAGAAGCAAAATATTTAAAGTTAGTTATATCGTTAAATATAAATATTGGATAAGTTATCAACTTATTGAGCTTGTAAATAATCCATAAATAGACAATATCTTTAATTGATTTCCTTATTGAAAAATATCAAGTAGAATAAAAACAATCGTAATTTTGGTCGTGTAGGAAATCACTGTGACAAACACATTACAGCAAAATTTAGTCGAAATTCACGATATGTCATTTTATTGTGGAACGCGACCTATTTATAAAAATATGAGTTTGAATGTCCCTAAAGGAAAAGTGACAGCAATCATGGGACCTTCAGGTATAGGTAAAACCACACTACTAAGGCTCATTGGTGGACAATTAAAAGCGCAGTCAGGAAAAATTTTATTTGATGGTGAAGACATTTCAAATATGTCTCGCTCCCGACTTTATGAAGTACGCAAACGCATGAGCATGTTATTCCAATCGGGGGCTTTATTTACTGATCTAAATGTATTTGATAATGTTGCCTATCCATTACGCGAACACTTCAAATTGCCTGAGCCAATATTGCATAATTTGGTCTTAATGAAATTACAAGCTGTTGGTTTACGAGGTGCCGCAAAAATGATGCCTTCGGAACTTTCAGGTGGTATGGCAAGGCGAGCAGCTTTAGCTCGATCTATTGCGCTTGATCCTGATCTAATTATGTTTGACGAACCTTTTGCGGGGCAAGACCCTATCTCAATGGGAGTTATTGTTAAACTGATATCTGAAATTAACCAATCATTAGGGTTAACCTGCATTGTTGTCAGCCACGATGTAAACGAAGTGTTAAGTATTGCCGATTATGCTTATATTGTTGCTGAGCAACATATTATTGCCGGTGGCACATCGCAACAATTGCGTGATAATGATGATTTACGAGTAAAACAGTTTCTTGACGGCTTGGCAGATGGTCCTGTGCCTTTTCATTATCCTGCTGAAGATTACAAATTAGACCTAAGCAGAGGTACAAAATAATGTTAAATTTACTGGCAAAATTAGGACAATGGATTATTAATATTATTGCGATGATAGGTCGTTCTTGCGTTATGCTTTTTGGGGCATTAATTGGTAAACCACAATTTAAAAAACAGTTTCCTTTACTGATTAAACAATTTTACTTTGTTGGCGTTCAATCCTTAACTATTATTATTGTATCAGGTCTTTTTATTGGCATGGTTTTGGCCTTACAAGGTTATTTTATTCTAACTACCTTTGGGGCCGAAGTAAGTTTAGGGATGATGGTTGCCCTTGCGCTACTTCGTGAGCTAGGTCCTGTTGTTGCAGGGCTACTTTTTGCTGGTCGTGCTGGCTCTGCTTTAACGGCTGAAATCGGTTTAATGAAAGCAACTGAACAATTATCAAGTTTAGAAATGATGGCAGTTGATCCATTAAGACGAATCATTGCGCCACGTTTTTGGGCTGGATTTTTTTGCATGCCGTTTCTAACAGCTATTTTTGTTGCAGTTGGCATTTTAGGTGGTATGTTGGTTGGTGTTGATTGGAAAGGTATTGATTCGGGATTTTTTTGGTCATCAATTCAAAGCAATGTAGATTGGTGGCACGACTTAGGAAACTGTTTTGTTAAAAGCTTTGCATTTGCCATTGCTAGCACTTGGATTGCACTGTTTAACGGTTATGATTGCGTACCAACATCAGAGGGAATTAGCCGAGCAACAACAAATACCGTTGTTTATTCATCATTAGTTATTTTGGGGTTAGATTTTATTTTAACCGCATTAATGTTTAGTCATTGAGGTCATAGAGATGAATCGTAAAGTTGAAATTACCGTTGGATTATTTATGTTGCTAGTTATTTGCTCAGTGCTATTTTTGTGTTTTAAAGTCACCGATCCAACATCATTTGCTAGCCATAGCACTTATCGGGTTTATGCTGTATTTGATAATATAGGAGGTTTAAAAGCACGTTCACCAATAAAAGTTGGTGGTGTGGTTATTGGGCGTATAAGTGATATTACTCTACACTCATCTGAACAAGATATATACAAACCTTATGTGACAATAGATATTGATGCACAATACAACAAAATTCCAAGCTCAAGTTCGCTTTCAATTAAAACATCCGGATTATTAGGCGAACAATTTATTGATATTAACCTTGGATTTGATCGAATGACTGAGTTTGATATTGATTCTGACGGCGTAGCCAACGCCGCTTTGCAAAAAAATAAAATTCCACCTTACTTTGAAGAAGGTTTTGTCATACATAATACTAAACCCGCAATGGTCATCGAAGATTTAATCGGTCAATTTATCTATGGCGTTGGCAACTCAAATAAAGATAAACAACAAGATACACAAAATAAAAATGACGAATAAGGAGTTCACATGTTAACAAAATTGAAACAAACGATTGTGTTAGTATTAGCTTTAGTATTTAGTACGATAGCATTTGCTGAAAATGATCCTTATAAAGAAATGCAAATTTCTGCTGATAAGCTTTTTAGCACTATGAATTCACAATCTGCGACATTAAAATCAAACCCTAACAAACTGAAAGAGATCGTAAGAACTGATTTATTACCTTATGTACAAGTAAAGTATGCTGGCGCATTAATTTTAGGTAATTATTATAAAAGTGCTACAGATGCGCAACGTAAAGCTTATTTCGCTGCTTTTGAAAACTATTTGGTACAAGCTTTTGCTCAAGCATTATCTATGTATAATGGCCAAACTTATCAAGTTGAATCACCAAAAGATTTAACAGGTAAAACGCTTATCTCTATTCGTGTTTTATTAAACCAACCTAATAAAAACCAACAACCATTGCGTATTGATTTCCAATGGCGTAAAAATTCAGTGACTGGCGAATGGAAAGCGTATGATTTAATTGCCGAAGGCGTTAGCATGATCACCACCAAACAAAATGAATGGTCAACTATTTTGCGTCGAGATGGTATTGATGCATTGACTAAACAATTAAATGAACTTTCAAATCGCAATATAGACCCAAACGCTAAACCAAAAGGCTAGTGATAATGTCGCGAATAAAAACAGAAAAACAACAAGAAGTATTGTGTTTACAAGGTGAACTTGATGTTCACTCTTTAAATGATTTATGGTCAACACAAAACTCCATTTTAAATGGTGTAAAATACATTGATGTAGCGCAACTCCCACGGGTTGATTCTTCAGGGCTCGCAACTTTAATTTATTTTTGCAATAAATATCATGTAAAGCTCAAAGGTATTAATCCCCAGCTACAAACATTAATTACCTTATATGATCTACAACCTGTAATTAATACTTAAAAAATGTTAACTTTTATACTAAAACACATGGTTTTTCTGAAAATTTTTGACAAAAGAGTCCTACATTTATATTAATGATGAGCATTACTAATGAATAAACAAGAAATTATAGACAAATTAAAAAGTTCGCTTGAACTTGATGATCTCCATGTTTTAACTGACGATGGAAGTCACTTTCAAGTTATTGCGGTGGGTGAAGTATTTGCCGATTTAAGTCGAGTAAAAAAACAACAAGCAATTTATGCTCCTTTGGCAGAATTTATTAATGATAACCGTATCCATGCGCTTTCTATAAAAACGTATACACCCACTGAATGGCAACGAGAACGCAAATTGATGGGATTATAACCATTTTTAGCATAATAATCCCTTGAATTAATTGTTTTCGCCACCATATTGTGTTTTATCGATAGACAACACCATTTGTATAAAGGTATCGCTACATGACAAATCCATTATTAACAGATGCACCATTACCCCTTTTTTCACAAATTAAACCCGAACATGTTTTGCCTGCTATACAAGAAACTTTAAAAAACTGCAGAAATACCATTGAAACAGTATTAAAGCAAAATAGCCAATATACTTGGGACAATTTAATTCAACCAATTGATGAGATGGATGAAAAGTTTACTCGGGCTTGGTCTCCGGTTAGTCATCTTAACTCAGTTAAAAATAGTCCCGAATTACGTGAAGCTTATGAAGCTTGTCTGCCATTACTATCTGAGTACAGTACATGGGTTGGGCAACATAGACCTTTATATCAAGCTTATAAGCAACTCAAAGAAAGCGAGCAATATGCTACTTTAACCAAAGCACAGAAAAAAGTGGTTGACAATTCATTACGTGATTTTGAATTATCTGGAATTGGCTTACCTGATGACAAACAGAAACGTTATGGTGAAATTGTCGCAAAATTATCCGAATTATCCTCAAAATATAGTAACAATGTGCTAGATGCCACCATGGGATGGTCAAAATTAATTACCGATATCAAAGAACTATCTGGCATGCCTGAAAGTGCGCTTTCTGCCGCAAAAGAACAGGCTAAATTAAAAGATAAAGAGGGTTGGTTACTAACCTTAGATATACCAAGTTATCTTCCCGTCATGACCTACTGTGATAATCGTGATTTACGATTTGAACTTTACCAAGCCTATAATACGCGTGCATCAGATCAAGGACCAAATGCAGGAAAATGGGATAATACTGATATCATTAAGCAAATTTTAGCATTACGTAATGAGCTTGCACAGTTATTAGGCTTTAATACTTATGCTGATAAATCGCTCGCAACAAAAATGGCAAAATCAACTATACAAGTGTTCGAATTTTTAAATGATTTAGCCACAAAAGCTAAACCTCAAGGTGAAAAAGAGTTAGCAGATCTTAAACGTTATGCTTATGAGTTTTTTGGCGCAAGTGACATCAAACCATGGGATATAGCTTATTATAGTGAAAAGCAAAAACAGCATTTGTACGCTATCAACGATGAAGAATTGCGTCCTTATTTCCCTCAACAACGAGTTATTAATGGTTTATTTGAAGTAGTGCATCGCATTTTTGGTATTACAGCCAAAGAGCGACAAGGCGTTGAAGTTTGGGATCCTGAAGTTAAATTTTATGATCTTTTTGCCGCAAATGGTGAGTTAAAAGGTAGTTTCTATCTTGATTTATATGCACGTGAACATAAGCGTGGTGGTGCTTGGATGGATGATTGTATTGGTCGTATGCGTTTTGCTGATGGTCATGTACAAAAACCCGTTGCTTATTTAACTTGTAACTTCAATCGCCCTGTTGGTGATAAACCAGCACTATTTACACACGACGAAGTCACAACCCTTTTCCATGAATTTGGTCATGGTTTACACCACATGTTAACCGAAATTGATACTTCGTCAGTTTCTGGTATTAATGGGGTGCCATGGGATGCTGTTGAATTACCAAGTCAATTTTTAGAAAACTGGTGCTGGCAACCTGAAGCGCTTGCATTCATATCTGGGCATTATCAAACTGGTGAACCGCTACCAACTGATATGTTAGAAAAGATGCTAGATGCTAAAAACTATCAAGCAGCACTATTTATTTTACGCCAATTGGAATTTGGTCTTTTTGACTTTAAATTACATACACAAAAAGATCCTGATATATTAAATACATTGGCTGAAATAAGAAAGCAAGTTGCTGTTGTTCCTACCGTTGAATGGGGAAGATTTCCACACGCATTTAGCCATATCTTTGCTGGTGGTTATGCTGCAGGGTATTATAGCTATTTATGGGCAGAAGTATTATCTGCTGATGCATTTTCACGTTTTGAAGAAGAAGGTATTTTCAACGCTAAAACAGGCAATGCATTTCTTGATAACATCTTGTCACAAGGTGGTAGCGATGAGCCTATGACATTATTTAAAAACTTCCGAGGCCGTGAACCTCAACTTGAAGCATTACTTCGTCATTATGGTATCCACTAATTCTAACTTTGCTCAGCTAAAATTATTAGCTGAGCAGTGGTTATCCACACATGCTGATCTTCCATTCGCTCTTGTTACCCAAAACAATCAACTTGAGTTACAAAAAACTGACGAACCAAAACTAGGGGCAATATGCGTAAACTTTGTTTCTGGAACAATGGCTCATCGTCGCCAATTTGGTGGTGGACGTGGCGAAGCAATTGCTAAAGCAGTAGGTATCAAAGGTGAGTATTTACCTACAGTTCTTGATACCACAGCAGGGCTTGGTCGAGATGCATTTGTTTTAGCATCAATCGGTTGCCATGTCACTATGTTTGAAAGACATCCTGTCGTTGCAGCATTGCTAGAAGATGGCTTGCAGCGTGCCTACAAAGATCCCCAAATCGGTAGTTGGCTTGAGCAACAGTTACGTTTAATTTATCATTCAAGCATTGAGGGATTGAGTACTTACCCTGAAAAACCTGATGTTATTTATCTCGATCCAATGTTTCCACATCGACCAAAAAGTGCACTTGTCAAAAAAGAGATGCGCATTTTTCAACAATTAGTGGGCAGTGATAATGATGCAGATAGCCTATTAGAACCAGCAAGAAAATTAGCAAAAAAACGGGTTGTAGTAAAAAGACCCAATTATGCACCGTTTTTAGCTAATCAAAAACCGACGGTTGAAATTAAAACTAAAAATCACCGTTTTGATATATACACACCTCTAGAGTAATACAAGGATATTGTTTAAATTATGCGATTAGATAAATTTCTCGCTCATCACTTAGGCGCTAGCCGCACTATTGTAACTAAAGAACTCAAGGCTAAAAAGGTGACTGTCGATGGTGAAATTATAAAATCAGGTGCTTATCAATTATCACCAGAGCAGATTGTTCAATATGATGGTTACCAAATTGAGCAAGTTACAGCTCAACGCTATTTCATGCTCAACAAACCGCAAGGCTATGTCTGCTCGACTGACGATCCTGACCACCCTACTATACTTTATTTTATTGATGAACCGATGCCTGAAAAATTGCATGCAGCAGGTAGACTTGATCTTGATACTACAGGACTTGTTCTGCTTACTGATGATGGTAAGTGGTCACACCGTATTACATCACCCAAACATCATTGCAAAAAAGTCTATTCCGTCACGGTTGAACAGCCATTATGTATTGAACTGATTGATATATTTAAAAATGGTATCCAATTAAAAAATGAGAAATCACTTACCAAACCAGCTGAATTAAATATTATTGATGACTTTCATGCTGAATTGACCATTAGCGAAGGACGATATCATCAAGTTAAACGTATGTTTGCAGCAGTTAATAACCATGTTGTTCAATTGCATCGCAAACAAATAGGTAAGGTAATTGTTGATATCCCAGAAGGAGAATATCGACCGCTAACACAAACAGAGATAGAATCATTTGGTTAACATCTAATAATTTATAACTAAAAAGCAGAACGCTTCGAAATAATATTCGTTTTCTATTGCGAGCTGCTTTAAACTACTTTTATTATCTATATTGATATACACTTTATATAATAAAATTCGATTTTTCGTACGAGCTTAATCGGTATATATTGTGTCGATTTTAGTTTTCTTTCCATACTGCTTCAACAATGCTTGAAAATAGCTCCACTAAATGATCTATAGTAGGTAAAACATTATTATGTAATTTTAGTGCAGTGAAACTTTTTTCAGCATAAAAATGTTAAAAAAAGATAATAACAATATTTTATCTAAAACAACATAATACTTAATATTTTCTTGTTAGCTATTGCATAATAACCCAACAATAAATTTGGTTTTAAGTGGTATTCTCTCTTTGAGCAGAAGCTTTTTATGATAAAATGCCAACAAATTTAATAAAGATAGTATTTAGGTACGTGTTTGAAAAAGCCCAAAATTACAAAAAAGCAGATTATTTTCCAATTTATCCTAATTACAATGGTAGGATTATCTATTTGCTTATTCTTATCACAGTTTTCATACAATACATCAGATCCAGGCTGGTCTCGTACAGCTTGGCACTCGCCAATTAGTAATTTTGGTGGCTACTTAGGTGCTTATGCTAGCGATATTTTTTTTCAATTTTTTGGTTTTATTGCTTATAGCTTACCCTTTATAATTATATTTATATGTTCGCAATTATCAGTACATTTTTATAAACATGCTAATGATCCTGTTAACTATTTCAGCATATCCTTTCGGATTATAGGTGTTTTAGCTTTTATATTTAGTTCTACCGGTTTTTTTTCATTAAATATCCGTGATGCTGAACAATTTGGGGCGGGGGGGTATCTCGGCGCAATAGTAGTTGAAAATCTTTTGCCACTTATGAATAACTTCATTCTGTCACTGGTTTTACTTGGCATTTGTTTAGCATGCGTCACTTTATTAACAGGATTATCATGGATTAATTTAATTGAAAAGTTAGGTGCTTTTGTCATGATATTATTAGCCCCAATCAGGTGGCTACTTTCATCGAAAAAAACGAATCAAACCAATAAAACATCTATAAAAGAAAATGAAGAACAGCGGATCACCATTCCTCTTGAAAAAGAAAATATTGATTCAGAATTATCTACCAATAAAAAAGCAAAGTTTGAAACTACCGCTTATAAAAATGATAATACTTTAAATAATTTGGCTATGATTGATCCTGCTCTTTCTGAAACATCAAGATCAAGTGAAGAAGATAAGGAATTAATCGATACCACAACAGAACTACTTGAATCATGTGAACAATCACCGACACATCAGCCGTTAAACATTAACACAATCAAAAAAGAAATTGATCCTAGTGAAATATTATCTCGCTTAGAATCAATTATTAAAAATATGGATTCGCATAATGTTACGCAAACGCAAGATCAATCATTATCCTCATCTATAGAGCAAATCAAACAAATAATTCAACACAATACATCAGAGGAAAAATCTTTTTCTGAAGAATCTGAAAAATATAAAATTTCTGATGCTCCAAGTAAGTCTTTATTTACGTTGTCACATCACGAATCCGAAATAAAATTAAATAATACGCCAGTACCATTGGAACCAGTTGAAGAAATATCAGCAATAGAAAATGAGTTGCCGTTTATACAAGAAGAAAATATTTTTAATGAGATTATTGAGACAAAAGAAGAACAAGAATACGTTGATACTGAAGCATTAAAAAAAGCAAATCCGGTAATTGACGACATTCAAACTCTATCCTCTTTTGAGTCGGGCAGTGAAGATAGCTTAATTCATCCATTATTAAAACGTGATAATAAACCTTTACCCAAACCAACAACACCGTTACCTTCTTTAAATTTATTAACAGCACCATCTACAACTCGAATTGAAGTAGATCATGCCGTATTAAATACAATGTCTGAGCTTATTGAAAAAAGTTTGTCTGATTATCGTGTTAAAGCTAAAGTAGTTGATTACATGCCTGGACCAGTTATTACACGATTTGAAATCGAACTAGCTCCTGGCATTAAAGCTGCCCGTATTTCAACATTGGATCGAGATTTGGCCCGTTCACTATCTATGCCTTCTGTACGTGTGGTTGAAGTCATTCCAGGAAAACCTTATGTTGGTATTGAATTACCAAATAAAAATCGACAAACTGTCTACTTCAGAGAAGTTTTAGATAGCCCACAATTTAAAAATGCTCAATCACCACTTACTGTTGTATTAGGTAAAGATATAGCAGGTCAATCAGTAGTTGCTGATTTAGCCAAGATGCCACATTTATTAGTTGCTGGTACTACTGGTTCTGGTAAATCGGTTGGTGTAAATGCCATGATCTTAAGCATTTTATATAAATCGCAACCTGAAGATGTCAGGTTTATTATGATTGACCCAAAAATGCTTGAACTCTCTATTTATGAAGGCATACCACACCTGTTAACTCAAGTAGTTACCGATATGAAAGATGCAGCTAACGCCTTAAATTGGTGTGTAAATGAAATGGAACGTCGCTATCGTCTCATGTCGGCATTAGGTGTACGTAATATTGCTGGCTATAACGAAAAGATTAAGCAAGCCGAAGAAATGGGTAGACCTATTCCTGATCCACTTTGGAAACCAACCGATAGCATGGATCTTAATATGCCGACTCTGGAAAAACTTCCATATATTGTCGTCATGGTGGATGAGTTTGCTGATCTAATTATGGCTGTAGGCAAAAAAGTAGAAGAACTAATTGCACGGCTTGCTCAAAAAGCGCGAGCAGCAGGTATTCATCTAGTCCTAGCTACACAGCGCCCATCGGTGGATGTCATTACGGGCTTAATCAAAGCAAATATACCAACTCGTATCGCTTTTACCGTATCAAGTAAAATTGATTCTCGTACTATTTTAGATCAAATGGGAGCAGAATCATTACTTGGTATGGGGGATATGCTTTATTTAGCCCCTAATAGCTCCATTCCAATTCGTGTTCACGGTGCATTTGTACGAGATGAAGAGGTTCACGCTGTAGTACAAGATTGGAAAGCACGCGGAATACCTAAATATATTGAAAATGTCACTGTTTCCTCTGATGATAGTGATAATAGTGGTTCAAATATGCTAGAGGAAGAGCTCGATCCACTTTTCGATCAAGTGGTGGCTTTTGTAGTTGAAACACGAAGAGCTTCTATCTCTAGTGTGCAACGGAAATTTCGTATCGGTTATAATAGAGCAGCTCGAATTGTCGAACAAATGGAAGTTGAAGGCATTATTAGCCCCCCTAGTCATAATGGTAATAGAGAAGTTCTGGCTACACCATCGCATAGCGATTATTGATTTTAATGTATTAAGACTGGCCATTTCTTTTAAACCTATAAATTGGCAATCTTTATATTAAGCATTACTAAAATCTATTATATATCTTACAAATAGGTAACCATTAATAATGAGTGATTATTCACAACAAATAGCATTGTTAGAATTAGAACTCAACAATGATCACAATCGATGTTTGCATGCACAATTAGCGATAAGAGCATTAATAAAAGAGATCTGTTTATCACCCAAGCCTGGATTGGTTGATATGAATAATAGTGGTGCACATAATGATATGGACTTTGAAACTTTTGTGCAAAGCATTAAAGCTATTTGCGTCTGGTTTGAGCGTTTTTATCAATATGGTAAGATATCGGCTCAGTTGAACAATCAACAGTTCTTAGCTGGTATTAGACCTATTGGTATTCAATGCGAGCAAGCTATGTTTAGTGCGACAAATCAAGTAAACACACATAAAGGTGGCATTTTTGCTTTTGGATTATTACTTGGTGCAATTGGTAAATTAGAACAGTTAAACTTGCCAATCAACATTAAAAATATTTGTGGTCAAGTTTCTACTATTTGCCAAGGGATTGTCGCCAATGAGTTAAAAAAAAATAATCGTCCATGCTCTGTTGGAGAAAAATTATTTAAACTTCATCACTTTTCTGGTGCAAGAGGAGAAGCTGAGTCAGGATATGCGACTGTTCGAAATATTTCATTGCCTATCTTTCAAACCATGCAAAAGAGTGGTTATGATGAAAAAACAAGTTTATTGCAAGCACTATTATATCTATTAGCCTATAATCAAGATACTAATTTAGTTTCAAGAGGTGGAATCGATGGTTTAGATTTTGTTCAAAAACAGGCAAAACAACTCATTTTACAAGGTGGTATTACACACCCAAATGGATTACAAAATTTAAATAAGTTTGATAATGAGCTAATAAAGCGCAACCTAAGCCCAGGGGGGTCTGCCGATTTAATTGCAATTACGTGGTTCTTATCTCACTACTAACCAATCAAAATAACAAATAATTACTAACGATTATTTTTTGATTCCATTCAACAATTATTCCTTTTAATAATAGCTTTTTAATTTAGTCAGTTAAAAGATGATACTTTATTTTCTTAAAAGAGCATCATAATAAATCTAAGGTTAAGAGAGATTATCCAAGAAAAATTTTTATCCCCACTCTATTTATCCATTGTTATTTCGTCTAGAGATAAACTAAAACTTGGAACAAATACTTCTAAAAAATAATTCATTTCAGGACTGTTACGCTCTGATAATGTCTTTTTTAAACGCTGTTCTGCTAATTTAAATTCATTATTACCGGCACTTAATTCTTCAATTGTTTTTAGATAAGCACATAATACATCTGCTTGTTTTACTATACTCTTTTCATACTCACCATAATAATCATCATCAATAAGTGTTCTAAAATCATCTTGTAGTTCTTTTGGAAGCATATTAATTAACTTATTTTGTGCAATTTTTTCAATCTTTTTATATTCAACTGTTATTTGTGGATTGTAATATTTCGTAGGAGTTGGAAGATCGCCAGTAATAACTTCTGATACATCATGATACATTGCTAATAAAGCTACCCTTTCCGGATTTATCTTACCATTAAATCGTTTATTTTTAATAATTGCTAAGGCGTGAGCAACAAAAGCAACTTGAAGGCTATGCTCTGACACATTCTCAGTCCTTACATTGCGCATTAAAGGCCAACGGTTAATCAATTTTAATCGTGATAAATGAGCAAAAAAATGACTATTATTCATGCTAGTTTCTCTTTAACAATAAAATAAAAACGCTCCCATTAGAAATGGAAGCGTTTATAAATAATAATTAATCGAAAAGGTTATGCTAAAACAAGCTGCTGAGTCCCCAATGCAAGAGGAACAGCCTGCTCATCAGTGAATGTCACATACTCCCATGCATCTTGTTTCGCTAATAATGCTTGCAATAATAGATTATTTAGTGCATGCCCAGACTTATAACAAACTACCTCACCGATCATATTATGACCTACCATGTATAAATCACCGATTGTATCGAGCATTTTATGACGCACAAACTCATCTTCAAAACGTAAACCATCTTCATTTAAAACTTTATAATCATCAACAACAATAGCACAATCTAAACTACCACCAAGACACAAACCTTTTGATTGTAATGCTTCAATATCGCGCATAAAACCAAATGTTCTCGCTCTACTTATTTGACGAATAAACGATTCAGATGAAAAATCTAACTGGTAGCGTTGTGAACTGCTATCAATAGCTGGATGATGGAAATCAATAGTAAAATCTAACCTAAATCCACTATAAGGTCTAACTTCGGCCCACTTATCGCCATTTTCAACACGGACAGTTTCTTTAACACGTAAAAATCTTTTAGGTGCATTTTGCTCAATAATACCTGCATCAAACAATAAATATACAAATGGGCTTGCACTTCCATCCATAATTGGAATTTCTGGTGCGTTTACCTCAATAATAATATTATCGATACCAAGCCCAGCTAATGCAGAATTAATATGTTCAACAGTCGAGATTCGAACGTTATCTTCATTCACCAGACAGGTACAAAGCATGGTATCACGCACTGATTTTGCATCAACTGGAAAATCGACGTATGGGTTTAAATCAGTACGTCGATAAATAACACCTGTGTTTTCAGGTGCAGGACGCAACGTCAAAGTAACTTTCTTGCCAGTATGAAGACCAACACCAGTTGCTTGAATTGTCTTTTTTAATGTTCTTTGTTTCACTTGGCACCTACTATTTTTATTTGTTTCTATTGATATAAGACAATAAAAATCCAAATAAGTTCACTCTTAATTCGCTTGCTTACGAATAAAAGCAGGAATATCTAAAATTTTATTTTCTTCAAGAGGTGAAATTGATTGTTCATTCACCACTTTAGCTAATTTCTCTTCTTGTTTTCCCAAAGTATTACTTTGGCCAAATAATGAGTTTTGTTGAATCGGCTTAGTGATTTTTGCTTCTGGGCGTTTATCCATTCCAATACCTGTTGCAACCACCGTTACACGAATTTCATCTGACATATCAGGATCGAAAGTTGTTCCAACGACAACTGTTGCATTATCGGACGCAAAAGCTCTAACAGTACTACCTACGGTTTCAAATTCTTCCAAACCTAAATCTAAACCAGCGGTTACATTAACCAATACACCTCGAGCACCGGATAAATCAATATCTTCAAGTAATGGGCTTGAAATTGCCATTTCAGCTGCTTCTTCAGCTCTATTATCACCACTTGCGCGACCAGACCCCATCATAGCATACCCCATTTCAGACATCACTGTTCTAACATCAGCAAAGTCTACGTTTATATGACCTGGTTTAGTAATCAACTCAGCTATGCCTTGCACCGCACCTTTTAGAACCCCATTTGCAGCAGCAAAAGCGTCAAGTAATTTAACACCGCGACCTAAAACTTTAAGCAATTTATCATTTGGAATAGTAATCAGTGAATCAACGTGTTTTGCTAATTCAGCAATACCTTGTTCAGCGAAAGCCATTCGTTTTTTACCTTCAAAACCAAAAGGTTTTGTGACGACAGCCACCGTTAAAATACCTAATTCTTTTGCTATTTCAGCAACTACAGGAGCTGCACCAGTGCCTGTGCCCCCCCCCATTCCTGCAGCGATGAAAACCATATCCGCACCTTCAATTGCGCTGCGAATAACCTCTCGATCTTCTTCTGCTGAGTTCCTACCCACCTCAGGATTAGCTCCTGCACCAAGTCCTTTAGTAACGTTAGTGCCGATCTGGATAGTTTGACTTACCTTAATTCTTTTTAATGCTTGTGCATCAGTATTTGCTGCAAAAAATTCAACACCTTCAATATGCTCAGCAATCATATGTTCGACAGCATTACCGCCACCACCACCGACACCAATAACTTTAATGACTGCTGCTGGTTCATCATCTGCAACCATAGGCTCAAACATAACTTATCTCCAAATATACAATCTGAGAACATTGTACAGATAGCCGCCAACAATGTCCACGAAGTTCTTGAAATATATTAGCTAAAATTCTTTTTTAAACCAACCGGTCAATCGTTTAGCTATCCCTTTTAATGATGACTTGCTATTATCTTTGCTATCATCATTTAATAAACTTTGTTTTCCGTAATGCAATAATCCTACTGTTGTTGAACAATAAGGCTTTTGTACATAATCGGTTAATCCTGAAATATTCAGTGGTTGTCCAATACGGACTTGATTTTGAAAAACTTTTTCAGCACATTGAACCATCCCTTTTATTTGCGCTGCACCACCAGTTAAAACTATTCCTGCAGCTAATTGATATTTTATATTTTGCTTTTTAAGCTCATCTTGAAGCGTTAATAATTCTTTTTGCACTAATGACAATAATTCTGAATAACGAGGTTCAATAACGTCTGCAAGAGTTTGACGTTGTAATGAACGTGATGGCCTTCCTCCTACACTTGGAACATCAATAACTTCATCTTTACCAATTAAAGAACCAACAGCACAACCATAACGAATTTTAATATTTTCAGCATCCATCGGTGGAGCACCAAATGCATAAGCAATGTCACTAGTAACAACATTACCTGCATAAGGGATTACAACAGAATGACGTAAGGCGCCGCCAGTATAAACTGTTACATCCATGGTTCCACCACCGATATCAATAACACATACTCCTAACTCTTTTTCATCATCCGTTAAAACAGCATAACTTGAAGCCAATCCAGAAAAAATAAGTTGATCCACTTTCAAACCGCAACGTTCTACTGCTTTCACAATATTTCTTGCCATATCATTATGACAAGTAATTAAATGCACTTTGGCCTTCATGCGAACACCTGACAAACCTATCGGATTTTTAATTCCTTCTTGTAAATCTATGGAATATTCTTGTGCAATAACATGTAATATACGATGTTCATCTAAAATTCTAACAGATTTCGCAGTATGGACTACATTTTCAACATCTTCAGTAGTGACTTCTTCATCAGCTATCGGTACCATACCTATTTCATTTTGGCAACGAATGTGTTTACCTGAAAGGCTTAAATAAACAGAAGATATCTGACAATCGGCCATTAATTCCGCTTGTTCGATTGCTCGCTGAATTGATTTAACTACTGACTCTAAATCATTTACGCCACCTTTATCAACACCTTTAGACGGACAATGACCAACGCCGATAATATTGATAATACCATCGGGGAGAACTTCGCCAACAAGAGCGAGAACTTTAGATGTACCCACTTCTAGTCCAACGACCAATTTTTTTTCAGTTACTTTCATATTTCAGCCTTAATTTATTCCCTTCTGCAGCATTTTTTCTCTCTTTACTGAAATGCCATTCTCATAACGTAAATCAGCGACCGTTATTCTTTCATCTGCTGGTATTCTTAACTGTATTTCAGGAAATAATTTAATAAATTGTTGATAACGTTGTTCAATATTTTCATTACCTAACATCAATTTTAATTCCTGAGCTTCCTCGCAAAAATCACCTATGCATTGTTTCACTATCAATTGCCATGCATTTCTTTCATCCGCTATGGCCGCTTTAATATGCAAAACCAGTTGGTTGCTAGCTAATTTTTTGGAAATATCATTTAATTTGACATAAGTCTCTAATACAGGCTTTGCTTTGCCTTCTGGACCATAAAGCCTTGGTAATTCTAATTCAGAAATACGATCTAGTGGTACGCTAAACACATTTCCATTGTTATCAAGTAAAAATAAATCATTCCAATAAAATGCAGGTTTATATTCTTCTATATATACAATTAATCTATCAGGCCACTGTTTACGTACACTAACCTGTTTAACCCAGGGAAATCTTAGTATTTCTTGTTGTATATCGTTTACATCCTGACCTATATAAGTATTGGGTAACCCCAATCCGAGTATAGCCTCTCTAAGATCATCTTCTGACGTATAAGTATGTTCACCACTTAACGTCAATTGTGATAATACCATCTGCTCTGGATCATCCATCCAATCTTTAACACTTTGAACAATCCAAACACTAATAAAAATAATCATAATAAAGAACAAAAAGCCTATCAGTTGTTCAGTATTACAAAAAATAAGCAGCCGCCTTCTATTTTTATCTTCTCGTCTATGTGCCGCCTGCCTAACTTGTTTCATAAATAAAGTTAATTATAGAGTTGCCAAATTTAAGATTCTAGCTACAAGTTCATTAAATGACCACCCATATTGTTTTGCTGCCATTGGTACTAAACTATGATTGGTCATGCCCGGTGCTGTATTAACTTCAAGCAAATACGGATTTTCATTAGCATCAAACATAACATCTACCCGTCCCCAACCTCTGCATCCTACGGCCTTATAAGCATCTAGTGCTAATTTACGAATCTCTTGTTCTTTGTTATCAGGTAATCCACTTGGGCAAAAGTATTGCGTTGAGTTCGATAGATACTTTGCATCATAATTATAAAATTCGGCAGTGGGTTTAATACGAATTGTAGGTAAAACTTCTTCACCTACAATTGCTACTGTAAATTCTGGTCCAGCTAAAAATGACTCAATCATAACCGCATCATCATATTGAAACGCAATGCCAATGGCAGTTTTTAACTCAGATGCTTCATTAACCCGAGCCATACCTACACTAGAACCTTCATGAATTGGTTTTACAAACAAAGGAAATCCAAGTTGCCTTACAATAGCATCAATATCAATCATCTGCGATTTATTAATCATAACATAATCAGCAACAGGTAGACCAAGTGCTTTCCAAATTAACTTTGTTTTTAGCTTATCCATAGTCAGTGATGATGAAAGAATATCACTACCTGTATAAGGAATGTTTTGATAAGTCAAGATTGATTGAACAATACCATCTTCACCACCACGTCCATGTAAAATAATAAATGCTTTTGTATACCCTTCTTTTTTTAATTGTGTAATAGAGTGATCTTTAGTATCAATAAGATGTGCATTAATACCATTTGCCAATAATCCTGCATGTACAGCTTTACCTGATTTGAGTGAAACTTCTCGCTCGGCAGATGTTCCGCCATACAATACTGCAACTTTATCAACCACCATTATAAATCCTCTCTCGAAAATAATTCAATGTTGGCCAACTGGCGAGCAATACGACCAACACTTCCAGCACCTTGTGTTAACAACAGATCTCCACCTTTTAATATTTCTTTCATTATTTGAGGCAAAAAATCTAAATCAGAAACATAAATTGGGTCAACTTTACCTCGATTACGAATAGATCGACATAAAGAACGGCTATCAGCACCTGTAATAAGTTGTTCACCTGCAGAATAAACATCTAACATTACCAATGCATCTACTTGTGAAAGCACTTGCGCAAAGTCATCAAATAAATCACGAGTTCGAGTATATCGATGAGGTTGAAATAACATCACTAAGCGACGATCGGGCCAACCATTTCTTGCTGCTTGGATTGTTGCATTAACTTCACTTGGGTGATGGCCATAATCATCAATCATCATAATATCTTGACCACTTACATGAGGAAAGATACCTAATAGATCAAAACGGCGACTTGTACCAGCAAATTTAGCCAATGCTTGGACAATTGGTTCATCATCAATACCATCTTCAGTTGCAGCAACAATGGCTGCAACTGAATTTAAGGCATTATGTTTTCCTGGTGCATTTAATTCTATATGCAAGTCGTTATGACCTGGGCGACAAACAGTGTAATAACTCATACCTCGTTCTTGACGATAATTTTTTATAACAACATCGGCATTTTCATTAAAACCATAGGTGATAATTTTACGACCAACAATAGGTAATAATTCACGATTAATTGGGTCGTCATAACACATTATTGCTAGTCCATAAAAAGGAAGATTGTGTAAGAAAGAGATAAATGTTTGTTTTAAGTTTTCAATATTACCTTGATAGGTATCCATATGATCAGCTTCAATATTGGTAACAATAGACACCATAGGTTGTAAATGTAGAAATGATGCATCACTTTCATCGGCTTCAGCAATAAAATAACGACTACTACCTAATTTAGCATGAGTTCCCGCGGCTTTAACTAAACCTCCATTTACAAATGTCGGATCAAATTTTGCTTCAGCATAAATAGCGGTAACCATGGCGGTTGTTGTTGTCTTACCATGTGTTCCGGCAATTGCTATACCATAACGAAAACGCATCAACTCAGCAAGCATTTCAGCTCGTTGAATAACAGGTATGCGTGCTTCACGAGCAGCAACTACTTCAATGTTATCTTGTGAAATAGCAGATGAGATAACAACAACACTAGCATTAAGTATATTTTCAGCTGCATGGCCAATAATAATTTTAGCACCTAACGTTTCTAAATGTTGAGTAACTGCATTTTCTAAGATATCCGAGCCGCTTATTTTGTAACCTTCATTAGCAAGAACTTCAGCAACCCCCCCCATCCCTGCACCGCCGATCCCCACAAAGTGGATATGTCTGACACGTTTCATTTCGGGAATAATTGTTCTTAACTCAACTAATTCCTTTGTATCCACCATTTAACCCCTAAATATTTTGTTATTGTTTAATAATGTTTAGTTTTATTTTTTTTTAAAGCTTTTCTAAATTATTATTAACTGTTTTTTCTGTAATTAATATTATTTTTACCTATACATTAACCTAATCTATAATAAATTGAAAAGATTATTACATAAAGTTATATCAAAAACTAATTATTTTATCACTGATTTAAGTGTTTCTGCCACTCTTTCTGTTGAATTTACAATAGATAAACTTTTAGCTTTAATCGCCATTTCACTTAACTTTTCATAACTTAATTTTAACAATATATTTGATAATGATTTCACATTAAAATCAGGTTGTTCTATAATTTCTGCTGCGCCTATATCTGCTAAAGGTTTTGCGTTCCAGTATTGCTGGCGATCTTTGTGCATAAATGGAACAAAAATAGCGCCAATCCCAACAGTTTCTATTTCACTAACTGTTAATGCCCCACTTCGACAAATTACAATATCGGCCCAATTGTAAGCTTCTGCTACATCAGTAATAAATTCAGTAACTTTATTATTTGTCATATCACAGTGTTGATAAGCTTGTATTACAGATTCAAACATACTTTTACCCGTTTGATGCCAAACAACATATTTGTCAGATAATTCTGTTATCACTTGAGGAACAACATCGTTAATAATTCTGGCTCCTTGGCTACCTCCCATGACGAGTATTCTTATTGGTCTTTCTGAATCTTTAAATCTTATTTCAGGCGGTGCCATTGTTAATAGATCACTACGAACAGGATTTCCTACAACTTCTGCATTAGGAAACGCAGTAGGAAATGCTTGTAAAACTTTAGTCGCAATTTTTGCCAACCATTTATTTGTTAAGCCTGCAACGCCATTTTGCTCATGTAATACTATAGGGATTCCCAGTGTTTTAGCTGCAATTCCACCAGGACCAGAAACATACCCTCCCATGCCTAAAACAACATCAGGAGCATAAGTTTTTAAAATTCTTCGCGCTTGTAAAACCGCTTTTAGAATTTTATAAGGGGCTTTAAATAAACTCTTAATACCCTTTCCGCGTAAACCCGATATCTCGATAAAATCGATTTCAATACCATTTTCAGGAACAAGATGTGCTTCCATTCTGTCCGCAGTACCAAGCCATCTAACCTCCCAACCTTGTTTCATTAAATAATGCGCAACAGCAATACCAGGGAATACATGTCCTCCAGTTCCACCTGCCATAATTAATAATTTCCTCATTATTTTATTGACCTCATTCTTGCTTGCGCTTGTCTTTGTCTAAATTCAAAATCTATTCTAAGTAATATTGCAACGGCAATACTCATTACAATAAGGCTTGAACCACCATAACTAATAAATGGTAATGTTAAACCTTTAGTTGGTAACATACCCGATGTTACCCCAACATTAACGAAAGTTTGGAAACCAAACCAAATACCTATTTCACAAGCTAAATAACCTGAAAATAGCGAACCATCATTTAAAGCACGATAACCAATCGCCATTGCTTTAAATGTCAAAAAGAACAGTAAAGACAGCAATGCTGCCACACCAACATAACCATATTCTTCAGAAATAATTGAAAAAATAAAGTCAGTATGGCATTCCGGTAAGTAACCTAATTTTAATATTGAATTCCCCATACCTTGCCCAGTTATACCACCACTACCAATAGCCATTAAAGAGGCAACTAATTGATAGCCCGATCCAGTTGCATCTTTCCAAGGATCAAGAAATGTTAGTAAGCGAGTTAGACGATAAGCTTCATATAAAATTAGACAAATCACTGCACCAACACCCGTTAATAAAATAGCAATAAATTGCCACAATTGAGCACCAGCAATAAATAAAATACCAATTGTAACCATGAATAAAACAATGACTGTGCCTAAATCAGGTTGTCTCAGTAACAAAATTGAAAGGATTGCCATAACAACCATTGGTTTAAAAAAACCCCAAAAGCCACTTTGTACTTCATCTGATTTACGCGACAAATACCCAGCTAAAAATAAAAATAGTGCTAATTTTGAAAGTTCTGCAGGTTGAAAATTAAAAACGCCTAATGGTATCCAGCGAGAAGCACCATTAATTGAAGAACCGATACCTAAGACAACGACTAACATAATAATCGCGATAATTAATAGCACTGTGCCAAATTGTTGCCAGCGCTGTATTGGAATATATAAAGTTATAAACATTAAAAAACTTGATATACCAAGCTGAATAAGTTGGCGCTGAGTATAAAAAAACGGATTACTTTCACTAAATGACATTGATGAAGATGTCACCATAATTAATCCTATTATCATTAATCCTAGTATGGTCCAAAGTAGATCATTATCAAATGGTATATGTGGATTAACTTGTTTTTTTATCCATAAAAATGTCATTTCGTGCTCCTTTGCGTAAATTGCTTAGCAAGTTGTACAAACTGTTTTCCACGTTCAATATAATTTTTAAATTGATCTAAACTGGCACATGCAGGCGAAAGTAAAACAACATCATTTGAAACAACTTTTTTAGCAATAATTTGCACTGCCTCAGAAAGCGTTTCCGTAACCGTTGTAACATTAGGTGCTAACTTAGCAAGTATAAAGCGATCGCGTCCAAAACAGAAAATTTTAAGATTTCTTTCCTTAAAATAGGGGACTAATGATTTAAAATCAGCAGATTTCCCATCACCACCCAATAATAAAAATAATGTACCATTGCAAACGATACTCTTTAACGCAGCTTCAGTACTACCCACATTAGTTGCTTTAGAATCATTAATCCATTTCACACCATTTTGTTCAAACACCAATTCGAAACGATGAGGTAATCCACGAAAATTAGCTATTGTTGCTAAGCTCGATTCACGGGAAATTCCTAATTTATCTACAATAGCTAAAGCGGCTAATGCATTAAGATAATTATGAGAGCCAGTAAGTTTCATAACATTTGTTGATAAAACAGAGTGTTCTTGAGCAATTAAATGTTCATATTGATTATCTAAATGATAATTGCCAACACTTAATCCAAATGAGAAGCAATCACTATGCTCAATTTTTGGATGGGTTAATTTATCATCATTATTAATAACACAATATTTAGCATTAATATAGATACGTTGTTTAGCTTCAACATACTGCATTAAACCTTGTGGATAACGATCCATGTGATCCTCTGAAATATTTAAAATTGTCGCCACTGTGGCTCTTAAACTATTTGTTGTTTCAAGTTGAAAACTTGATAGCTCAAGTACATAAATATCACAATCCTGTGACAACAACGATAATGCTGGTTGACCTATATTGCCGCCAACACCAACTTTTATACCATAAGACTTAATAATTTCACCAACTAACGAAGTAACTGTAGTTTTTCCATTAGCTCCAGTTATAGCAACAATTTGTTTATTGTTTTGTTGGTTTACTTCACGGCAAAAAAGCTCAATATCACCTATAATTTCAATATTTCTTTTTGATGCTTGTACTAGTTCAGGCATGGATAAAGCAATACCAGGACTAGTAATAATCAAATCAGCATTAAGCAACCAATCAAGTTTCAGCTCTCCTAAGTGGTAATCAACACGTTTATCTAATTGTTCTAATCCTGATGGCAATAAACGGGTATCAATTACTTTAGGAATAACATTTTGAGAAAGAAAATAATCCACACAAGAAAGCCCTGTGATGCCTAAACCAATAATGACGACGTTTTTGCCTTGATAGCTGATCATAATTTTATCCTGGTATATTATAATTAACGTAATTTCAAAGTTAATAAACCAATTACGACTAACATCAATGAAATTATCCAAAATCGCACAATAACTCTAGGTTCTGGCCAACCTTTTAATTCATAATGATGATGAATTGGTGCCATTTTAAAAATTCTTTTTCCTCGTAATTTAAATGAGCCGACTTGTAAAATAACAGACAAGGTTTCAATTACAAATACCCCCCCCATAATAAGCAACAAAAATTCTTGTCGCAATAAAACCGAAATAATACCTAAAACACCACCTAAAGCAAGTGATCCGACATCCCCCATAAAAACCATTGCAGGATAAGTATTGAACCATAAAAAGCCAAGGCCAGCACCAATAATTGCCGTACAAATAATCATCAACTCTCCACTAAATTTAATATAGGGGATATGTAAATAGGTGGCAAAATTAATATTACCTGTAGCCCAAGAAACCAAAGCCAACCCTGCAGCTACAAAAACAGTCGGCATAATTGCCAATCCATCAAGCCCATCGGTTAAGTTAACAGCATTACCCGCTCCAACAATAACCACATAGGTTAGTAAAATAAAACATAGTCCTAGTTGCGGCATAACATCTTTAAAAAATGGAACAAGCAAAACTGTAACCGAACTATCTTTACCATAAGTATAAAGACCAAAAGCAACAACCAATGCAATAAATGATTGCCAAAAATATTTCCATCTTGCAATAAGTCCAGCACTATTTTTTCGAATTACTTTTAAATAATCATCGACAAATCCAATAACACCATAACCAATTAAAACAAATAACACCACCCAAACATATGGATTACGGAGATCTGCCCATAAAAACACCGATAATATAATGGATGCTAAAATAAGCACTCCCCCCATAGTTGGAGTACCTTTTTTACTTAAATGTGATTCTGGACCATCATTCCGTATAACTTGTCCAATTTGTAATTTTTGTAACCAATCAATAGTTTTTTGCCCCATAATTAATGAAATAGTTAATGAGGTTAATAGACCTAAAATTGCCCTTACGGTTAAATAAGAGATAACATTAAAAAAAGAGAAATATTTAACTAAATACTCAGATATCCACACCAACATAATTTTAATCCTGATTCATTTTGAATTGTGTAATTGAATTTTTTCTATGATTTCTTCCATTTTGGCACTACGAGAACCTTTAACTAGCATAGTTAAAATAGGGTATTGTCGTAATAACGTTAACAGAAAATTTACTGCGTCTTGTTTATTATTAAAATGGTGACCTACACCGCTATACTGACTAATAAAATAGCTTAATTTGCCAACACTTACCACACAATCTAACTTTTCATCATGAGCAAGTTTGCCTATTTGTCGATGATATTTTTCAGACTCTAGTCCTAATTCTCCCATATCACCAACCACTAAAACTCTAAATCCTGGCTGTTTTACTAAAACTTGTATAGCAGCTGACATTGAACCAACATTAGCATTATATGAATCATCCCAAATCAATTGGGTTTTATTTAATCTGATTGGGAATAAACGGCCTTTAACTGGTTGTAATGTTGCTAAACCTTTTGTGATTTGTTGGATATCTGCTCCTACTGAAATAGCTAAAGCAGATGCTGCTATCGCATTAGAAACATTATGCAATCCAATTATTGGTAATACAATTTCACTTTCACCATTGGGCGTATGTAAAATAAATTTTGTTTTTTCTGAAATTTGAACATCGCTAGCATAAAAATCAGCTGATGTATTATTTAATGAAAAAGTCCAAACAGTTTTATTTACTAATTGATTAAGCCATTTATCGCAGTAGCTATCTAAATTAATAATAGCGATTCCATCTCGAGATAACCCTTCAAATATTTCACCTTTAGCCATTGCAACACCTTCAAATGAGCCAAACCCTTCTATATGTGCTTCAGCTATATTATTGATTAAGACGCTTTGTGGTTTGACCATATTAGTAGTATAAGCAATCTCGCCGATATGATTCGCTCCTAATTCTATGACAGCAAACTGATTTTGCTCAGTTAATCGCAGTAATGTCAGTGGAACACCAATATCGTTATTAAAATTTCCCTGAGTATAGAGAGTGTTACCACAACATTGCAAAATTGCAGCGGTCATCTCTTTAACGGATGTTTTACCTGATGATCCCGTTACAGCAACAATCTTAGCCAGACTTTGCTGTCGAATAAAAGCCGCTATTTGCCCTAAAGCTTGCCGAGTATCTTTCACAACTATCTGTGGTACAATCTTATCCAGCTTATGATTGACAATCACGACAGTAGCACCATCTTTAACTGCCTGCTCAGCGAATAAATGCCCATCAAAATGCTCACCAACTAGAGCAATAAACAATGCATGTTTAGCAATTTTACGTGAATCTGTACAAATTAAATTAACTACAAGACCTTCATCTTGAATATAATAAGATTCGCCACCCACCATGTTTTTAATTTGTTTTATAGTTAATGGAATCATAATGGATTCTCTACTCCTAGAAGCTGCTTCACTATTTCTTGATCTGAATGATAATGTTTTGTTTTTCCAATAATTTGATAATCTTCATGCCCTTTACCCGCAATTAAAATCACATCATTAGCCTTGGCTTGAGCAAAAGTTTGCGTAATAGCTGCAACTCTATCAATAATAACCTGTACGTTTTTACTCTCAGCTAAACCTTGCTTAATGTCATTAATAATTTTCATTCCATCTTCAGTTCTTGGGTTATCATTAGTTAAGACGATTTTGTCAGCATACTGTGCCGCTATTTCACCCATTAATGGTCTTTTACCAGAATCTCGATCACCACCACAACCAAAGATCACCCATAAAGATCCTTTACAATGAATGCGGCTTGCTTGTAAAGCTTTTTGCAATGCATCTGGAGTATGAGCATAATCAACAATGAAGGTCGGCCGATGATTGGCATGTAGTACCTCCATACGCCCACAGATAGGTTTAAGGAAAGATACCATGTTAACTACAGAAAAAAATGGAAAATCAAGTGTTAATAATGTTGCTATACACATTAGTAAATTTGATACATTAAACTCACCCAATAATCGACTATAAATAACAGCATGACCCCAACTTGATTCCATATGAATCTTGGCCCCTTTATCATGATACTCAATCATGGATACACCTACATACGGAATATTCAAATTTTTTAAATGACTCAGCGATTTTGGTTGACATGAAACAGCAGTGACTTGTGAAAGTTTCTCAATCCACCGCTTACCATATTTATCATCATAATTGATAATTGATTTACCAGAATTGACAACTTGCTTATCTTTTGTTTCAGGACTAAATAATGACCACTTTGCTTTAGCATATTTCCCCATGGTTTTATGATAATCAAGATGATCACGACTTAAATTAGTAAATACTGTTGCAGCAAAAGTTATTCCTTTAACTCGATTCATAACTAATCCATGAGAAGAAATTTCCATAGAAACAATTTTGACATATTTTTTTACAAAATCAGCCAAAAATGTTTGAACATCAATTGCTGATGTTGTTGTATTTTCTGACTGTTCAAGTTGATTATAAATACCATTGCCAATGGTTCCCAAAAGTGCTACTTTTTCATTTAGTAAAGTTGCACATTGAGCTATAAGCTGCGTAACTGTAGTTTTTCCATTTGTCCCTGTCACACCGATAACGGATAATTTTTTTGAAGGAGAATGGTAAAAATCATTTGCTATATAAGACATACGGTTAGATAATTGAAACACTTTTACTTGAGGAATATTTCTTTTTCCTTTTTTAATATAATCAATATGAAGATCATCTGATTTTTTATCTGCCTCGATTAATACAGCAACAGCTCCGGCTTGAATAGCTTGTGGAATAAATGATTTTCCATCAACAGTGCTCCCTTTAATTGCAACAAAAACATCATTTTTTTTGACCATACGACTATCAATACGTAAATAATTGACAGGAAAATCTTCTATACATTCGTTATTATTTCCACCTAATAAGCTGAATAATGTTTTAAATGTGATTATAGTCATCATTTACCACCCATTAATAAATAATCATTTGGCCATCAACTTGACGATCCGGTTTTACATTCATTGTTCGTAACACCCCCCCCATGATATGGCTAAAAACAGGTGCAGAAACAGATCCCCCATAATATTGACCAGCTTTTGGGTTATCAATAACGACAACCAACGAATATTTTGGTGCTGTAGCGGGAGCTATACCTGCTGTATAAGCTAAATATTGATTAACATATCGCCCATCCGATAGCTTTTTTGCTGTACCTGTTTTAACTCCAACACTATATCCTGGAATAGATGCTTTAACTCCACCTCCAGTGACAGCAACAGCTTCCATCAATTGAACCACTTTTTTAGCTATATTTTCAGGTACCACTCTTTCACCTTGGACAGGTTTTGTTACTTTTATTATTGAAACAGGGCGATAAATACCATAGCTACCAATGGTTGCATAAGCTCTGGCTAATTGTAGTGGGGTAACACTCAAACCATATCCAAATGCAAATGTAGCTCTTTCAATATCTGCCCATTTTCGAGTTCTATCGGCCGCAATTGATCCACTAACTTCACCTCCTAATCCAAGACCTGTAGTTTGTCCTAATCCAAAACGGCTATAATATTCAACTAAGTCAGCTGGTTGCATCTGTAAGGCTAATTTACTTACCCCTACATTACTCGATTTTTCTAAAATACCGGCTAAATTAAGTGATTTTTGATATGAGACATCTTTAATTTCGTAACGATTTACATAAAATGGTCTCGTATCAATAACCGTATTTAAATCTGCAATTTTCTTTTCTAACGCCGCCATTACTACTAGAGGTTTAACTGTTGAACCTGGCTCAAAGGCATCAGTCACTGCACGATTCCTCAATAAAGCATAATCAATTAATGAACGATTATTAGGATTATAAGATGGGCTTGTTGCCATTGCCAAAATCTCACCTGTATGAACATCAATCAGTACTGCTGTACCACTGTCTGCTTTATTAAATTCAACTGCTTGAGTAAGTTCACTATAAACTAAAGATTGTAAGCGTTCGTCTATGCTTAATGTTAAATCAGATGCAGTTTCACTATTTATTCGTTCTAATTCTTCAATAACATTACCACGCCGATCACGCCTTACAATACGTTGTCCTGATTCTCCTATTAGCCATTTATTATAACTTTTTTCAATACCTTCCGATCCTTTTTCAGTGCCATGCTCGTCAATATCTGTTAAACCAATCAATTGGGCAATATTTTCAGCAGCTGGATAATAACGCTTAGACGTTTTAGCAAAAGATACTCCCGGTAATTTTAATTTTTTCAAATAACCAGATATTGTCGGTGTTATTTGTTTTGATAAATAAACAAAACGCATCGATGGGTTATTAAGCTTTTGTTCAAGTATTGACATTGGAATATTAAGAACCTTTGCCAATCCTTGCCACCTTGCATCTGCTGGATTCACGCCACCTTTTTGCACTACAATTTTAGGATCAGCCCAAACATCAAACATGGGCACACTTACCGCTAATGCACGCCCATTGCGATCAGTAATCATTGCTCTTGGTGCATCCATTTCTTGATGACGAAGAGAACGTTTATTTCCTTCAGCAATAAGCTTGTCTGGTTCAATGATTTGCAAAATTGCCATTCTGGTCATTAAGCAGATAATCGCAAAAATAATTAAACAATAGACAAGATAAAATCGACTAGGCGTAAAAAACTGTTTTTTACTATTTAGTTTATTAATTTTATTATTCTTAGCTCTATCTTTTTTATGTTTTGTTATTGGTTTCATTATTTACTCTTTATCACAATAACAGTTTCATTTTTTTGCGCCACATAGGACATGCCTAATTGGTTTTTAGCTTTACTTTCAATACGTTTTGGATCGGCAAGCACATTTTCTTCAATAACTAAATTACGCCATTCACTTTCTAATACATCTTGTTCTAATAAAAGTTGCTCACGTTCAAATAACTGTCTACGAACCTGCTGAGTTGTAATTAAAACAGCAACAGATGAAGCAACAATAAGTGCCAGTAAAAATAATGAAAATTTTTGATGCGTAAGAAAATCACTAATAATCAAGCCAAATAAACTCTTAGTTGACCTTTTTTGACTGCCTGTGCCAACATAAGTATTATCATGATAATTATCATTGTATTGATTAGTGTTCATTTTTCCTTTCTGCTATCCTTAATATTGCGCTTCGAGAACGTGGATTATTATAGATTTCAATGCTACTAGGCTTAATTTTACCAAGCGATTTTAATTTCGCTGTTCCATATTGCTTAATTTGTTCTTCTGTCAGTGGTAATCCAGCTGGAAATTCTGGACCTTTGCTTTGTTTATTAATAAATTGTTTTACTATTCTGTCCTCTAAAGAATGAAAACTAATTATGGCAAGTCGTCCATTATTTCCAAGCAAAGGCAAACTACTATTTAATGCTTGTTCAACTTCTTCTAACTCACTATTAATATAGATTCGGATAGCCTGAAAACTACGCGTTGCAGGATGCTTATTCTTATCTTTTTTAGGTATTATTTTTACGATTAAATTAGCTAATTCTAAAGTACGCGTAATAGGTGAAACTCTATTTTGCTCTACAATGGCTCGTGCAATGCGTTTAGCAAATTTTTCCTCACCAAATGTTCTCAGCACCCATGCTATATCGTCTTCACTGCTATTTAGCAGCCATTCGCTTGCCGTCATTCCTTTGTGATTATTCATCCGCATATCAAGTGGCCCATCACGCATAAAAGAAAACCCTCTTTCAGGATTATCTAACTGTGGTGAAGACACACCAAGATCCAACAAAAATCCATCAATTTTGCCTAATAAGCCTTGCTCATCAGCATACTGATAAACATTTGAAAACTCACCATGTATAAAAGTAAATCGAGAATCATTTATATTTAAAGCAACTTTTTGAGCACGATCATCGCGATCTATAGCGATTAATTTTCCTTTTGGACCAAGTTGCTGAAGTATTAATTTCGAATGTCCACCTCGCCCAAAAGTACCATCAATATAAATACCGTCTTTTTTTATATTTAATGCTGTTATTGCTTCATTTAATAATACTGTTGTATGTTGATAATCCATCAAACTTTTACTCTTTTTAAATTGTTAAATTTTTTAAATTATCAGATAAGTTTTCAATATCTACTGGTAGTGCAGCAATATCTTCACTAATTTGCTGATACCAAATTGCTTCATCCCAAATTTCAAATTTATTAGATTGGCCAACGAACATTATATGTTTTTCTAACTTAGCATAAGTGCGTAATGTAGATGGTATTAAGATACGTCCTGAATTGTCCATAAAGCATTCTGCCGCATAACCTAATAATAATCGTTTAATTCTACGTTCAGATTCAATGATTGTAGATAATGTTGACAACTGCTGTTCAATTCTCATCCATTCAAACATAGAATAAAGTGTAAGACAAGAATGATATAAACCAATTGTGCAAACCATACCTTCAGACAAATTTTCACGATAGCGAGTAGGAATAGACATCCGTCCTTTACTATCTAAATTGACTAAAATTGCCCCACTAAACATTTAAACACCATTATTTATAAAATTTTACTATTTTTTAATTGTTAAAAATCAAAAAAATAGATATCTTTATTGGTTTTACCACTTAACCCCACTTTTTACCACAAAAATTCCTAAAATAATAGATATTTAATTAATTAATTTGTAGATATTTGATTGCAGGGTCTTTAACTTATTATGTTAAAAAATTCAAATTGTTAAATGGATATAAATAAATAGGAAATAATGATCTCTTAACGGAATATCTAACTTAATTTATAATTGGATTATGTATTCCGATAGTTAATGATAATATTAATAAAAATAAGTAAAAATCGTTGAAAAGAGAATTTGAAAATTTGCCGACAATTGTCGGCAAACTTAAATAGTTTAAGATTCAGCCCAAAATCCGGTTACATTGGTTTGATTTTGCTTAATTATTGTCCTAATTGGCATTTGGTTAATATCATCACCTTTTTCAGCCTGTTCTAACACATTTAATTTGCTACCACCAATCAAATGTAAATAAATATTTTTACTATTTAATATTGTTGGTAACGTTAAGGAGATCCGATCAAGAGGTGCTGTTAATGGAGTCATACCAACAACTTTTTTACCTGAGTTCATATTTAATCCTGCAGCTAAATTAGCCGCACCAGGAAAAAGCGAAGCAGTATGCCCATCTTCGCCCATACCTAGAATTAAAACATCAAATGGCATCGGAAATTTATCTAAAACTTTGTCCGTAATTTCAGCGCCATCAAATGGGTTATCACAATCATTTTTTAAACCAACAAAATTAGCTGACTTAGCTTTATTTTGTAATAAATAAGTTAGGACTAACTTTTCATTACTTGCATCATCCGTATTATCCACCCATCTATCATCAACAAGTGTAATAAAAATACGATTCCATTCTAAACTTTGTTGGCTAAGTATTGTAAACAATGGAATTGGTGTTTTACCGCCAGAAACAGCAAAAGATGCATATCCTTTTTGATCAATCGCCTGTTTTAACGCACCGATAATGCGTGAAGCTAAATCTTCATTCAATAATTGACTACTTGCATATTTATTTAATATAAACATATTTAAGTTTCCTTTATCAAAATTCGTGCCATGAATGTCCATCTTTAGTAATTAAAGCAACAGATGCCACCGGTCCCCAAGTCCCTGCTTGATAAGTTTTAGGTAATTCTTTTTTACAATCCCATGCATTAATAATTGAATCAACCCATTTCCATGCAGCTTCAACTTCATCACGATGTACAAATAAAGCCTGTCTTCCACGCATTACTTCAAGTAATAATCGTTCATAAGCATCAGCGCTATGTTGATGAAAAGTTTCACTAAAACTCAAATCTAGTTTGGTTGTTTGTAAATTATGTGTGCTGTCCAAACCCGGGACCTTATTTAAAATCTCAATATCCATACCTTCATCTGGTTGTAAACGAATAGTTAACTTATTTTGTGGTAATTTTGGATAAGATTCACTAAAAAGATTAAGAGGTAAAGGTTTAAAATAAACCACCACTTCAGAACATTTACTTGGTAAACGTTTACCTGTACGTAAATAAAATGGCACACCAGCCCAACGCCAATTATCAATATCAACACGAATGGCGACGAATGTTTCAGTATTACTCTCTTTATTTGCACCGTCTTCCTCTAAATATCCTGGTACATTAATACCATTTATAAAGCCGGATGTATATTGACCTCGAACTACTTTTTCATGAATATTAGTTTTATTTATTGGTCTAAGTGCATTAAGTACAGCTATTTTTTCATTGCGCAAATTATCATCTTCAAGATTTGCCGGTGGTGACATCGCAATCATAGTTAAAATTTGCAATAGATGATTTTGTACCATATCACGCATTTGTCCAGCTTTATCAAAATAACCCCAACGCCCTTCAATGCCGACTTGTTCAGCAACCGTAATTTCAACATGATCAATCGAGTTACGATCCCAAAAAGAAGCAAAAACGGGATTAGCAAAACGCAAAGCCAGTAAGTTTAAAACAGATTCTTTCCCTAAATAGTGATCAATACGATATACTTGAGATTCACTAAAAAATTTAGCGACTGAATCATTTATTTCACGAGAAGATTGTAAATCAGTTCCAAGCGGTTTCTCCATGACAATACGGTTTTGTAATTGATTCAATCCTGCTTTTGCTAACCCCTTACAAATTGTTCCAAAGGCTCCTGGATGCATTGCAAAATAAAAAATAGAAGGGTATTTATGATCAAGCTTATTTTTCAAAGCCTCAAAACCGGATATATCATTAACATCTAATTTATGAAAATTAAGCCGTTGACTAAACCTTTTCCAAATATTTTCATCTAAAGGTTCTAACATGAATGTGTTTAATGCTTCTTTTGCCACTTCGATATAAGCAGCATGATCCCAATCAGCTCGACCAACACCTAATATTTTTGTCTGTTCAGGTAGTTTTCCATACTTTTCTAATTGATATAAAGACGGCAATAATTTACGTCTTGTCAAATCCCCTTTAGCACCAAAAATAACTAAATCGCAAGGCGGGATATCAGACATGGTTTTCTCCTAAAATGATATAAATATGATTTATTTTATTATGTTAGACAGTCAGTGTATACCCAATTAATTCAATAAATCATAATAATAGGCGTTTGCCTTTATTTATTTTAAAACAGAAAAGCAAAAGGTCACCAATTGTGGTGACCTTTTGCTTAAGTTTTGTTTATTATATTAAACAATAAAATTATACGCGCACAAAGTCCATATGAACTAATTTTGGCTTGAATGGATGACGTTGAACTGCTTGTACTTTAACTTTAACCGCTTTGCCATCAACTTCAATCGTTAAAACTTCAGAATAAAATTCTGGTTTTTCTTGCATATTAAAAACTCTGTTATGATCCAACACGACAGAGATCGCTGCCTCAGCTCCACCATAAATTATGGCTGGGAATTGACCAGCGTGACGCAGGCGGCGGCTCGCACCCTTACCATGCACTTTTCTAACTTCTGCTTTTAATGTAAACATGTTTATTTCTCTTATTTGTTTAAACAAAAAACCAATCACAGGCGACCCAATAGTTGGCTATCAAATTGGTGCTTTAAAAAGCTAGAGGATTATAATGCGTTATGTTTGTAAACGCAATCAATTAATCCACTCATTATAGATACAAAGTCTATTGATTATGTATATAATTATTGAATACATGGGATTATAGCAATTCTAATTTTAAACCATAGGTTGTTTTATGTGTTGAAGATAATGTTAATAATTTATTAATACATGCTGTTTCAACACAAACCATTGATTTATATTCATCATCACCAAAATCTTCCATTGCTTTCGCTTTTTCTGACCATGGATTCCAAGTCACCACATCGCTAGAATTAATATTAGTTAGCTGAATTGTTCGATTCCCATCAGTGATAATTATTTGCTTATCAGCACAGGTATAAATACGATCTACCTCTTGATTAAAAGTTAATTCTCCAACAGTCCTAGGCTTATTTTCAACTGATAAATGGTCTTGATAATATTTACCTAATCCTTTGACTACGACATGGTCAATGTTATCTATACCAAAATAGGTATGTAATGCGCTAGTTGCTTCAAAGTCTCCCATACAACTCAATCCAACTTCACAAGTGTTCCCCAAATGAAGATTTAATGAAATATTGAAAGGTTTTGAAAAAAAAGACGAAGTTTGTTGATTATTAGTCAGTGATAAAATTAGATCAACTCCATTATCATTTTCTTGGCAAGATTCTAAAGTCCAGTCAACAATACGCGCAAAACCATGTGAAGGATTTCCTAGTTGCCCAAACCAAGGCCAACAAATTGGGATACCGCCACGGATAGCTTTGCCTTTTTTGAAAAAGTTTTTTTCGCTTATCCAAATCACCGGTGTTAATTCTATTGATGGCTGCCAAAATAATAAATGAGCACCTTGTAGTGAAATAGCTGCGGTACAAGTTTTATGTTTAATTATCAGAATTGGTAATTCATTGAAATTAGACTGAATAACCGAAGAGCTTATTAAATAACCTGACAAACTACTATCCAAAATGTCTTTTGAAATACTCATAATTTCTCCTACTTGAAATAAGTTTTCTCGATAATTAATATCGAAAAATTAATATTCATTGTACGTTTTTAACACAAAATTTAAAAACACCAAATAGATTAAATAAGCTTTTTTTTATAAATTGAGTTAATATAACGCTATATTTGTATAATAGAATAAACTAGCTATATTTATAAGTTTTAGGATCGGCAAATGTTTCAGTATAAAATTCCCCTTAGTTTATATATTCATATGCCGTGGTGTATACAAAAATGCCCTTATTGTGATTTTAATTCTCATACCATAAAAAAAACACCTGAATATAGTTCTTACATAGATCATTTGATTGAAGATTTAAAACACGATGCAAAGCTTTGTACCGATCGTGTCATTCATTCTATTTTTATTGGTGGAGGTACGCCAAGTTTATTTTCGGCTGAATTAATTGATTACTTGTTAGCAAGAGTAAATAAAATTATTCAGATAGGTAATGATGCTGAAATTACTCTTGAAGCAAACCCAAATTCGGTTGATATTGAAAGAGTCATAGGATATCAACAAGCAGGAGTAAATCGAATATCAATTGGCGTACAAAGTTTTCAACCAGATAAGCTTTCTAGCTTAGGGCGCATTCATACCCCTTTAGAAGCGATAAATGCAGGTAAACTAGCCCATAGATTAAATTTGCGTAGCTTTAATTTAGATTTAATGCATGGGCTTCCAAATCAAGAACTAAATGATGCACTTTATGATTTAAAGCAGGCCATTGATATTGCCCCGCCACACTTATCTTGGTATCAATTAACTATTGAACCCAATACCCTTTTTGGCTCTAAACCGCCTATTCTACCGGATGATGATAAATTATGGGAAATTTATCAACAAGGTCATCAACTTTTAATACAACATGGCTACCAACAGTATGAAACCTCAGCTTATGCAAAAGCAGGTTCTTGGTGTCAACATAATTTAAATTACTGGCGTTTTGGCGATTATTTAGGTATTGGGTGTGGTTCACATGGAAAAATAACACAAACGAATGGGCAAATAATTAGGACAGTAAAAACTCGTCATCCAAAAGGGTATTTAAAAGGACATTATTTAGATAAATCCTACACTATACCTAAAGAAGAATTACCATTTGAATTTTTTATGAATCGCTTTAGATTATTAGAGCCAACGCCAAAATATGAATTTGAGCAACGCACTTTTTTACATTTACATACTATTGATAAGCAAATTTCATCAGCTATTGAAAAAAATTATCTTGTTGAAGATAAACAAAGTTGGCAAATAACTGAGCATGGTAAACTATTTCTAAATTCGCTATTAGAAATTTTTTTATAGAGAAACAAATTGTTCATTCAATGATGTGTTTACAATAAATTAACATAATACAATCTAAATATTTAATAATTTATTAACATTTAATTACATACTTTTACTAAAAAATTGTACATAATATATCTGACAATGCATTTATTTCATTGTTTTCCTATTCCTTATGTTTTCCCAATAACTTTGTTATTGGGACTTTTTTGCTGTTTATTTTGTATAAAATAAACTTACAATTTTTAATTTGCTTTGGAATTGGAGATAAATTGTTCTAATTCAATTAATGTTGATGTACCCTCCATAGGTCCTTTTTGGGATACCGCTAATGCACTACTAGCATTAGCATACTGTAATGCCTTTTCAATAGAAAATCCTGCTAACATTAAACTTACAAATGTAGCTGCAAAACAATTACCCGCTCCAGTTGGATCAATAGATTGAATTTTAAAACCATCTATATGCATAATTTTAATTTTATTTTTTTCATCATAACCGTAATAATTAGCACCTTTATTACCGCATTTTACAACAATATGCTTAATTCCTTTTTGTAATAAATTAATTGCTGTTTCTTGTTCTGTCTCATGATTATTGTATGCAAAATAACTTATTTCACTTTCACTTAGCAAAAATATATCTGTATATTCTATAATATATCCAAAAGATTGTTCCATTTCTTGAATATTAAACATCTCTTTACGTAAATTGGGATCAAATGAAATAGTTCCTCCTTTTTGCTTTATAATGTTTAAGGCTTTGCGTACTGCATCAATTGCTCGAAATGAATACAGCGATGATCCTATAATATGCAAATGTGTGCAATCTTTTAATAAATTTTCATTGATAAGATTAAATGAAAGTAGACCACAAGCACTATTAGGTATGTTAAAAATAAAATCTCTTTCATTAGATTCTTTATAAGAAACAAAAGCACTTCCTGTATTAGCCTTACTATGAGATGTTATGCCATCAATAATTACACCATCTTTTTTTAACCGAGTAACACACATTTTACCAAAGGTATCTTTACCAACGCAGCTAAAAAAAATAACAGGAAAACCTAATTTTGCAACTTGATCAGCAAATATCGCTGGAGCACCACTAGGAAAGGGACCAATAAACTCGCCTGCTTGATCAAATCGTTGATGCTTTTTTTTTGCTAAAAACTCAACTAATAGTTCTCCAATAGTACAAATTTTAAATCCCATATTATGCCTCCAATGCATTTTGATAAGTCACACTAAATTTATTTGCAAAAAGTTGCTTAAAATTTGAATCCAATAATTGCTGATGATATTCAGTTACTGCTGGTTTTGATAAAATCAAGACATCGATATTTTTCAATTTTCCAATACAATGCTGATCGTTATAAACAATTCGTTGCGGTAAAATACCAATGAGATGACTCGCTTTTTTTGCTACTTGCTGATATGCATTAATTTGTTCAATATCTTCAATTATTAAGTTATTATCACTATTAATTGCAATTAATTCTATAATGAAATGTGTAACTGGATAATTCTGCAAAATAACACCAATAATATCAGTTTGCAAAATATTACTTTCAAGTAATAGTCCGCCAACAAGAATGATATTTGAATCGGTGAATTCATTAGCCAATTGGGCATTATTGATATCATTCATAATCAGTGTTAATGATTTTTTACTATGTAAATAAGGAATGAGTTTTCTTGTCAATCGCCCATGACTTAAAAAAATAGTATCACCATCATTAATATAACTTAAACAGTTTTTAACTAAATCAATATCACAACTATCATCTATTTGAGGCAAATCATTAGCCCCTAAAGCACTAGCTTTATTTGAAGATACTTCAGATGATAAATAAATTGCCCCACCAAAAAAACGTTTTAAATACCCTTGTTGTTCTAAGTAGGTTAAATCTTGACGAATAGTTACGGTTGAAACTTTAAGCATGTATGATAGCTCTTCTACTTTTACTTCACCTTTTTTTCGTATAATTTCCGCAATATCTAATCTACGTTTTAATAGGGCTGAAGACACTCTAGTCAATTGTTATTTCCTATATTACAAATAATATGTTAAGAATAATGATGATAAAATTTATCATACAAGTGGTCAACAAGAAATCACTTTCATAATTAAACGTAATTTAGGTATAACTCGTTGCACAAAAGATTTCTAGTTTACTAGCTAGCATCTAAAAGGCTATTTTTTAATTTTAAATTATTTTCTACTTTCAGAACTAAAGTATATTTTTGTGATCTTTCTCACAGTAATTTCACTTTCGAAACGTCAATTAAATTACAAGTCTATGTTATTCTAGCTAGGTATATTTAGTTCTTATAGTTATGCAGCAACAAAAAGTATAATAATACTGCTAACAAAATTAATGCAAAAGTAAGATTGATAATGATTAATGGTTCCAATTTTCCATATGAGTAAAATATTACCTTATCAAATAAGGTTTTAAATATAGTCACCATTACGATATTAGTGTTAAATGGCATGAAGATGATTTAATCAAAAAATTTATCGTGATCAAGGTAATAATATTGCTTGTTTTATTATTGATATAGCAGCAAAAACTAATGAGTATTTAAATATTTTACAACAATCACAGCATACCGTAATCACCAAAGATATCCTTGATCACATTAAAATAATCAAAAATATTAAAAAGTTATTAAAATATTGCAAAGTAATTGATATTAATTATCTCACGATGAGATAACATTCTAATTCATAAGATCTATTTTATATTTTATTCAATACTAATTGACATTTGCACTTTTATTTATAGCTTAATAAGAGAACTTGCTACAGTAATCATATTCTTTTTAAAATAACGCGCAAATCTTCACCAATCATTTTAATTGATTCAAACTTAAATTGGGGGGCTAATGAGAGCTTTTGTAGATTAGGAAGCATACACATATCCAATGCATTATGACCAAGTAATTTAGGTGCATAATAAATAATCAGTTCATCCACTAAATTTTGTTCTATCAATGCCCCCGCTAGGTGAGCACCTGCTTCAACCCAAACAGAATTCATCCCTTTTTGACCTAACATTGTCAGTAAATTCACTAAATCAATATTATTTTTTGGAGAAGATTCAGTTATTAATTGAATGTTAGGCTTATTGATTGGAATAGCTTGCTTCCGCACCAACCATATTTCACCTAATTGCTTAAAAAGTCTTTCATCACCTGTTAGTTGATTTTGACTATCAATAATAATGCGTATTGGTTGTCGAATATTTTCAGCAAGATAAACTTGTTTTATATCATTAGGTAATTCGGCATGCCTGACCGTTAAGCTAGCATTATCGGTTTGCACCGTCATGCGAGTACTTAAGATACAACTTGCCTGTGCTCTAAACTGTTGCACATCCTGTCTTGCCAAAGTTGATGTGATCCATTTGCTTTCCCCCGATGCCATTGCAACTTTGCCGTCTAGAGAAGTAGCAAGCTTAAGTTGTACATATGGTAACCCAGTTCGCATTCGTTTTAAAAAACCTTTATTGAGTGATTCAGCTTGATCAGCTAATACTCCAACCACAACCTCTATTCCCGCATCTCGTAATCGATTAATACCATTACCAGAAACATCTGGATTAGGATCTTGCATCGCAATAACAACACGTTTGATTTGTGATTTAATTAAGGCATCGGCACAAGGTGGAGTTCGACCAAAATGGCTACATGGTTCTAATGTTACATATGCTGTTGCGCCTTGAGCATTATCACCCGCCATTTGCAGTGCGTAAACCTCAGCATGAGATTCCCCTGCTTTTTGATGGTAACCCTTTCCAATAATTTCATTGTCTTTTACAATAACGCAACCAACATTAGGGTTAGGCGATGTTGTAAAACGACCAAGCTTAGCTAGCTCAATTGCTTGCTGCATATAAAAATTATCGTTATTGCTTGTCATCATCTGGAAAATTATTTCTGTTGTAACTTAGCAATTTCATTACTAAATTGTTCGATATCATCAAAACTAAAATAAACCGAAGCAAAGCGAATATAAGCTATTTTATCTAGGCTTTTAAGTTCTTTAATCACATAATCACCAATTAATTTTGCTGGAACTTCACGTTCACCTGTTGCTCTTAGTTTAGATTTTATACGTGTAATCGCATCTTCTATATCATCAAAACTCACTGGACGTTTTTCAAGAGCTCTTTTGATACCATTACGTAATTTAGCTTCATTAAATGGCTCTCGAACTTTATTACTTTTAATTACATTAGGCATAATTAATTCAGCAATTTCAAATGTAGTAAAACGCTCATTGCACTCGACACATTGGCGGCGACGACGAACTTGATATCCCTCACCAACAAGACGTGAATCGATCACCTTTGTATCATCTGCATTACAAAACGGACAGTACATAACAACATCCTTATAATGGCATAATTAGGATTACAATAGCTGAAATTTATAATTTAAACAAGTTTGGTTAATATCTTCTATTTTTAGATAGACATGTATAAGTAAATTTGAGCGTTGGAAATAAATATGGCGAGACTTTGAAAGTAAAATTAGCTAATTAATGAATATAAACAAATAGAGGTTATTATCATTAATGGAAAAGTTCCGCGCCAATTTGGCGACGGAAAAATTTACCAATTTAAGTTAATTAAAAAATCACGCAATTTAACAAAATCATTAGGCATATTATGGGAAAGTAATGTCATATCTGCTCTTTCCGCTAACTCTTTAGGCAATGGAACTGATTTACCTAAAATATCTTCAACCACTTCTTTAAATTTAGCAGGATGTGCCGTACCTAAAAATAGTCCATATTCCCCACCTTGTAACTGATCACGTAGTGCTCGATAAGCAATTGCACCATGAGGTTCAGATAAGTAACCTTTTTGATCAAGTTCACAAACAGTTTGCTTAGCAACTTCATCTGAAACAGTAGCATGACCAAGTGATTTAATATCCCATCCCTCACGCTTATAAATCTCTTCGATGCGTGGCCAGTTATTTGGTTGGCTTACATCCATTGCATTCGATAATGTTGCAATGGTTGCGTGAGGTTCCCACTTACCGTTTTCTAAATAACGAGGTACTGTATCATTGGCATTCGTTGCGGCAATAAAGCGTTTAATAGGTAATCCCATTGTTTTCGCAAGTAGACCAGCTGTTAAGTCACCAAAATTTCCACTCGGCACAGAAATAACCAACTGTTTACGTTGGGTTGATGTGAGTTGTGCAAAAGCTTCAAAATAGTAACAGATTTGTGCTAATAATCGGCTAATATTAATTGAGTTAGCGGAGTTTAAACCTATTGTTTTTTTCAAATCATCATCATCAAATGCCTTTTTAACTAAGGCTTGACACGCATCAAAGTCACTTTGAATAGCAATTGTATGTATATTATCACCCAAAGTACAAAATAGCTTTTCTTGTAATGGACTAATTTTACCTTCTGGATATAAAATCACGACGCGAATATTTGGTAAATGATAAAACGCATGAGCAACAGCCGCACCAGTATCACCAGAAGTAGCAGTCAAAATAGTAATTTTTTTGTCAGCGGCAACTTGCACTAACGCTTGAGCCATAAAGCGTCCACCAAAATCTTTAAATGCCAATGTTGGTCCATGATATAGCTCTAATGAACCAATATCTGCTTCCACTGAAGTTACTGGAGCAGGAAGTTGAAATGCATTTTTAACAAGTCTATGCATATCATCATGATTAATCTCATCACCAATAAAAGCAGATAAGATCTTGGCACTTCGAGTAATAAAATCAAGTTTTAATAACGACTCAATTTCAGCTAATGAAAATTTAGGTAATTCTTGAGGAAAGAATAAACCTTGTCCTCTTCCTAATCCTTGTTGAACTGCTTGTGCAAAGCTAACTTGCTGGGAATGATCTTTTAAGTTATATAATTTCATAATATTTTCCGGTTATCTTTATGCTGTAATATTTCACTCTTCGTAATATCAACTTGTTCAATAATAGTTGGCATTTTTGTTATATTTAACTCTACTTTTTATAGTAAACATTAAATAACTCTTGTTCCTTGAGTATCAATTTTACAAATATGAGTAAAACCTTCATCATTTTGCAAATAATATTTTTTAAGTAATAATTCAATTTGCTGAGCTGTTTCAAGTTTATCTGCAATCACAAACATTGTTGGCCCTGAACCTGAAATACCCGATGACAAAGCACCAAGTTGCTTAACCCGTTTTTGAGTTTCATCAAAATTAGGTAATAATTGTTTACGATAAGGCTCAGCAATATTATCAAAAAGCATTGTGGCAGCCAGCTTAGGTTGTTTGGTATAACAAGCATGCAAAAATCCCCCCACATAGCGACCATGTGCTACACAATCAGACCTTTGATATTGAGCAGGTAAAATTGCACGTGCTTCAGCCGTTGATACCTTTATACCTGGATAAGCCATCACCCAATACCAATCATCAAAATGCGGAATTGACTCACTAATAATACCCATCTCATTAAGAATAAGTTGCATCCCACCTAAATAGCATGGCGCAACATTATCATAATGCACACTGCCCGAAATACGACCTTCAAGTTCTCCCATCATGGATAACATTTCAAATTCATTAAAAGGTTTATCAAAAAACTCATTTAATGCAACCAATGCACCAACTACTGAGCACGCACTTGAACCTAAACCAGAGCCAATTGGCATATTTTTTTCAAGAGTCATACTAACAGGTAAAGTTTTACCCATTGCTTGACAAAATCGCTGCCAACATTGAAATACAATATTACATTTTGGATCACGTGGTAGCTTTTTGACAAATTGACCTTTGCTAGTAAGGGAAAATTCGTTAGCAGATTTAACTGTAATACAGTCACCAAGCATAGTACCATTAATCGGGCTAATTGCAGCGCCTAATATATCAAAACCAACACTAATATTGGCCATTGATGCAGGCGCATAAACAGTTAAAGATTTATGAGTCATTTAACCTCCTATTTTACCTGATGTTGTACGTAAAATATCAGCAAAAACACCTGCTGCAGTAACATCATTACCAGCACCATAACCACGTAATACAAGAGGAATAGGTTGATAATAACGAGTATAAAAAGCTAAGGCATTTTCGCCATTTTTGACTTTATAAAGAGGATCTTCGCTATCGACAGCTTCAATTCTAACACTGCATTGATGGTTTTCTATGCTACCCACATAACGTAGAACTTTACCTTCTTTTGCTGCTTGTTCAGATTTTGCTTTAAACTGTGCATCTAACTGCGGTAATTTAGCCATGAAATCATCAATGCTACCTTGTGCATATTCAGGAGGTAATACGGATTCGACATTGATTTGATTAAGTTCTAATTGTAAACCTGATTCTCTAGCTAAAATAAGTAACTTTCTAGCCACATCGGTTCCAGATAGATCATCTCGAGGATCTGGTTCAGTAAAACCTTTCTCTTTAGCCAGTTTAGTTGCTTCAGACAGTGACATGCCTTCGTCAAGTTTACCAAATATAAAAGAAAGCGATCCAGATAGAATTCCCGAAAACTTGATTAACTCATCACCTGCATTAAGTAGATTTTGAAGATTTTCAATTACCGGTAACCCAGCCCCTACATTAGTATCATATTGGAATTTACGCTTACTTTTTGCTGCTTCTTGGCGTAAGCGTAAATAGTAGGCCATTGAGCTAGTATTTGCTTTTTTATTTGGTGTAACGACATGAAAGCCATTAGCTAAAAAATCTGCGTATTTGTCAGATACTTCGCAACTAGAAGTACAATCAACGAGAATCGGATTAAGTAATCGATTAGATTTGGCAAACTCAATAATACTATCTAATGAATATTTAGTATCACTCTGTTTGATTTGATCACGCCAATTACTAAGATCAATACCGTCTCTATTGGTTATGCTGTGTTTAGAGTTAAACAAACCACATACTCGCAAATCAATCTGTTTGTTTTTAAGCCATTTCTGTTGACGTCCGATTTGGTCGACAAGCGCACCACCAACCCCACCAACACCAATAACAAAGACATCAAGCATTTTATCAGTACCAAATAACATCTGATGCGCAACACGAACGCCCATTACAGCAACATCATTATCAACTACAACTGAAATTGAGCGCTCAGATGAACCTTGTGCTATAGCAACAATATTAATATTAGCTCTGGCTAATGCTGTAAAGAAATTAGCTGATAAACCACGTAAGGTACGCATGCCATCACCTACTACAGAGATAATAGCAAGCCTTTCAATCACCTCGATCGGTTCAAGTAATCCATCTTTTAATTCTAAGAAAAATTCATCACTTAAAGCTTCTTCTGCACGATAAAGTTCTGTTTGTGGCACACAAAAACTAATGCTGTATTCAGATGATGATTGAGTAATAAGTACAACTGAGATACCAGCATAAGACATCGCAGAAAAAACACGAGCCGACATACCAACCATACCTTTTAATCCAGGACCTGAAACATTGATCATTGCCATGTTATTTAAATTGGTAATACCTTTCACAGGTGTGGTTGAGTCAACAATATTAGCACCAATTAATGTGCCTGGCGCATCAGGATTATTTGTATTTTTGATTAAACAGGGAATCTGAAATTGGGCAATAGGTAAAATAGTTCTTGGATGAAGCACTTTTGCTCCAAAATATGAAAGTTCCATCGCCTCTTGATAAGACATTGTTTTTAGTAATTTGGCATCTGGTACAATACGGGGATCACAAGTATAAACTCCATCAACATCGGTCCATATTTCACAGCTATTTGCTCTTAAACAAGCTGCTAATACGGCAGCAGAATAATCAGAACCATTTCGTCCAAGCACAACTAATTCACCTTTTTCATTACCGGCAGTAAAACCAGGCATTAGAATAAAATTGTCTTGTGGAATGTGCATTTCAGCAATTCGATGAGTCGATTCAGGTATATCAACAGTCGATTCTAAATAATCACCTTCTGCAATAAGCATAGCAACAGGATCTATTACCGTGATTGTATGGCCTCTTGCTTTGAGAAGTTCTTGCATAATAGCAATTGATAGCTTTTCTCCACGACAAATAATTGATGCATTGATACTATCAGGACATTGACCGAGTAAACGAATACCTTCAAGTAATTGGTTAACATGATTTAATTCATTAAGAGCAAAATGCTTCATCTGTTCATAAGCAAAATTAGGTTGAGCTTTTGCAAGACCTGCTAATAAATCTGCAAATATCTTTTCAGCATCATAAATGTTACTTTTGATATCTTGCCCAGCAACCGTTTTTTCAACCATGGCTACTAAATGGTTGGTAATTTTAGCAGGTGCCGATAAAACAGTAGCGGTTTGCTCTTGTTTAGCATTATTTTCAATAATTTCTGCAACTCGCAAAAAGCGTTCTGCGTTAGCAACAGATGTTCCTCCAAATTTTAAAACTTTCATATCACACCTTACTTATTATCTTAGTTTATGCCCATTACTATCTATAATTATAGTTTTTAGAACTTATTTATAGGTATCGAAAATCTTGTAGTTTGATAATTCTATTTTTAATTTTTTGCACAGGTTAACTACTTTATTTCCATGCAAAATAAAAACCCGCCTTTAGGGGGCGGGTTTTTTAATATTTATTGAAAAAATCAACCCGCCCTAGATCGCATAATAGTACCTAAGGTGCTAATAATTCCTGTCATACTAACTAAAATTATCATGATTTTCCCTAAAAAATATTTAATTAAACTAAAAACAAAACAGCCCAACATTTTCATGTCAGGCTGTAATTTTAAAAAACCTTTTTGCTATTTTCGTATTCATTAACAACTTTATTCAATGCCTGATATATGCATTTTTCATCTTGTTTTTTTAATGCTTCATCTAAAATATTAAGATACGATGACATTAATTTTTGATTATCTTCGGCAAATTGTGGTGATACTTCTTGATCCTCATATAACATAACATATGTACGAGCAAATCCAAAAATCAAAAAATAAACCGACGCATTTTTTGGATCTTCTTGAATTAATGCTCTCATTGCCTTTCTTAGCTTTACATAACTATCAGTACCTGGCAAACTTGTCGCAAATGTTTTCGTTACTTCTGAAAATGTCATTGCAGTGAACCTCAATCAAAAATTATAAGATAAAAGGATATCAATCCATTAACAGAAGTGCAAGTGTATTTTATTTGCCAAATGTAATTTTAATTTTGAATAAAATCGGCGCTCATAACTCAATACCGATTATGTCCTATGATTACTTTATTTCTTTATAAATGGATAACCCAGCTGAAGCTTGTGCTACTGGCATTATTTCAATTGAATTAACATTGAAATGTGCTGGCGTATTGACTAACCATGAAACAGTATTGGCTATATCTTCTGGAGTAATATAATCAACATCTTTATATATAGCAGCAGCTTGCTTATCATCACCATGGAATCGTACATTTGAAAATTCTGTACCTCCACATAAGCCTGGTTCAATATTAGTTACTCTTATTTTTGTACCTAATAAATCAGCACGTAAATTAGCACTAAATTGTTTAACAAAAGCTTTAGATGCACCATAAACATTTCCGCCTTTATAAGCATAAGTACCAGCTACAGAACCAAGATTAATAATATAACCAAAATTGCGCTCAACCATCTCGGGTAAAATTTGTCGAGTTAAATTTACTAGCCCAATAATATTAGTTTCAATCATTGTTTCCCAGTCGTTATAATCTGCTTCATAAGCAGGCTCTAAACCTAATGCTAAACCTGCATTATTTATTAAAATATCTATTGTCTTAAATTCATTTGGTAGTTGCAATAAGATAGTGTTTACTGCATCTTTTTTAGTTATATCTAATGGTAATGAAAAGAAATTAGCGCCTAATTCACCTGCAAGTTTTTGTAGTTTATCTGCACGTCTAGCTATACCTACAACTTTATAACCATCTACTATAAGCTTACGGCAAATCGCCTTCCCAAATCCAGAGGATGCTCCTGTAACTAAAGCGATATTCATATAAAATCTCCTTATCGGCTAAATAACAATTTGGATGTATTATCATAAACTACAATATACATAAAAAAGAAAGCATCAAATAAAATATATTAAAGTACATAATTTACTGAATTTTTCTACAACCTTATAAAATAGTTACAAAAAACCCGCTAATTAAGCGGGCTGGTATTTAATACTTCATTTAGCAGGTCCTTCCACTGGCTCTTCATCTTTTAATGGAATAATCAAAGTATCGATATGAGTATTATTGATAAGTTGACGGGCAGAAGACATTAATTTACTCCAGAAATCTTGGTGATGACCACACACAACTAGATCAATGTTATACTCATGAATAGCTTCAATCAATACTTGACCAAATTCACCGTTACCTGAAAGCGTATGGGAGATAGGATAGCCAGCGCCATCCACTAATTTATTTAATGCAAGATGTGTATCTTCAGTAATTCGGTCTTTCATATCATTCATATTGATATCAACCAAACCTGTGTAAAGATCTGAATAATTAATACCAACATGAATCAATGATATTTGAGCATTATATGGTCTGGCCATAGAAACTGCTTTTTCGACAAGTAGTTCACTTTCTGGTGATAAATCCACTGCAACTAAGATGTGTTTATAAGCCATAATACATTACTCCTTCCAATTTAACGGTCAGACAAAACTTCAAAAGTGATATTATCTTTTTACTACTAAATCAATTTTTGAGCAAGCCAAAAAAGTGACCCAGATAACAAAATTGAAATTGGAAGTGTTAAAATCCAAGTTAATGCAATATTTTTAATAGTTTTACTTTGAACGCCACCACCATCAACAATCATTGTTCCGGCAACTGATGAAGAAAGTACTTGAGTTGTTGATACAGGCATACCAGTATAACTTGCAATCCCAATTGATAAAGCGGTAGTAATTTGTGCCGATACTCCCTGTGCATAAGTCATCCCTTTTTTACCAATTTTTTCACCAATAGTAATAGCTACACGACGCCATCCTATCATTGTTCCAATTGCTAGCGCTGAAGCTACCGAAATAATGATCCAAATCGGCGCATATTCAACAGTTTTAAGTAAATCGTTATTCAAAGATTTCAAATATTGTTTTTCCTCTGTTGTCACGTTAGCTTGTTTAGCTACATGCGAAACAGTATCCGATAAACATAATAATATGCGTCTAGCTTGTGAACGTTGTTCAACGGTGAGTGATTCATAATTATTCATTTTATTAAATAAATTATGAGCAATACTCAGTGTTATAAATGAATGTGAATAATCACAATGATACTTATTCAAATCGCCTTCTAGAATACTTGTATCTAATGCTGGTTGCTTACCTATTATTGTAGTTAGATCATCATTGTGAGTAATAAAATACTCTTGAATATTATCAATAGCATTACGAGTATTAGTAATATCATAGGTAGACGCATTCATATTAACAATAAAACCCGCAGGAGCGATGCCCATTAATACTAACATTAATAAACCAATACCTTTTTGACCATCATTAGCACCATGAGAAAAGCTCACACCTGCAGCTGAGATAATAAGCATTATCCTGATCCAAAAAGGTGGTTTTTTCTTACCATAAAGTTTCTCTCGCTGCTCTGGAGTCATGAAAATACGTTCTCTTTTTTTGCTACTTTTTTTACTTTGGCTTTTACGAGTCCAATACTTCCGCAATAGAAAGATCATCAAGCCTGCAATCACAAGACCTACAACAGGAGAAACAATCAAGGATAAAAAGATATGAATCATCTTAGGAATATTAAGTGCATCAATAATTGATGTATCCATAACCAATGCATTTGCAAGTGCTACTCCAATAATAGAACCAATTAATGTATGTGAGCTTGATGCAGGAATACCAACAAACCAAGTACCTAAATTCCAAATGATTGCTGCAAATAAAATAGAAAATACCATAGCAAGCCCATGAGCAGAGCTTACATTAAGTAATAAATCAGTTGGTAACAAATGCACAATGGCATAAGCCACACTAAGTCCACCAAGTAGTACGCCAAAAAAATTAAATACTCCGGCCATAAAAACTGCAAGTTGTTCTTTCAATGCCCTTGTATAAATAACAGTGGCAACAGCATTAGCAGTATCATGAAATCCATTAATAGCCTCATAAAAGAGTACAAAAAGTAAAGCTAAGACTAATAATATAATGGTTGAGAATTCTAAATCTGCAAATAGATGAAACATAATATATCTTTCTGTTGTTAATAGCGTTTCTATTATCCTTGAGAATAGTCTAATGAGCAAAACAATTTTTACATTTTTCGTTTAGCATAACGAGCAGCCAAAAAAGCACAAATCATTAATTGAATTTGATGAAAGATCATTAAAGGTAAGATCAAAATACCCATCATCGACATGGGGAAGATAACACTCGCCATTGGAATACCACTTGCTAAGCTCTTTTTTGAACCACAAAATACAATTGTAATCTCATCTTCTTTATTAAAATCAAAAAATCTTGCGCTATAAGTGGTAATAATTAAAACTATTACTAAAAGAATAATTGAGAAAAATATAATATTTAACAAAGATAAAAAACCAACTTGCGACCATATACCATTAACAACCGCATCACTAAAAGCGACATAAACCACTAATAAAATCGACAAACGATCTGTTTTAGAAATAATATTTTTATATTTATCTATCCATTTACCAATAAAACGTCTAGATAAATGCCCAGCAACAAAAGGCAACATTAATTTCAGCATAATAGAGATAATTGCATCAATTATGTTCATTGACGCCGAAGTTTGAGTGTGTATTAACAATCCTACTAAAATCGGGGTAATAAACACGCCCAATAATGTTGATGCTGAGGCACTGCAAATAGCAGCTGCCACATTACCTTTAGCTATTGAAGTAAATGCTATTGCTGATTGCACAGTTGCTGGTAAAACACAAAGATAAACAAACCCTAAATAAATATCATGTGATAAAAAAGTGGGCACTAGTAACTGCATCATCACGCCTAAAATAGGGAATATTACAAATGTAGTTGTAAATATTAACAGATGTAATCGCCAATTTTTTATACCAGAGACAATTGCTTGAAAAGAAAGTTTTGCACCATGCATAAAAAATAACAAGCCAATAGCAAAAGTGGTAAGGTATTCAAAAACTGTTTTAGCCTGTCCTTCACAAGGAAAAAAGCTAGCTGTAATCACAACACAAATTAGAATCAATAAGAATGAATCAATCTTAAAACGTTGAAATATATTCATCATTTTTAGTATCTTTGATTAACAAGAATAAAAAAATCGCCACAAAAGTGGCGATATACAAGGAAGATAAAATTTATTCTAAAAAGCTACGCAACACATCGGAACGGCTTGGATGACGCAATTTACGCAAAGCTTTAGCTTCAATTTGACGAATACGTTCACGTGTTACATCAAACTGTTTACCAACTTCCTCTAATGTATGATCGGTATTCATATCAATGCCGAATCGCATACGTAGTACTTTCGCTTCTCGAGGTGTTAAACCGGATAAAATATCACGAGTTGCATTACGTAAACTTTCTGATGTTGCTGCATCTAATGGTTGCTCAAGTGCTGTATCTTCAATAAAATCACCTAAATGTGAATCCTCATCATCCCCAACAGGTGTTTCCATTGAAATTGGTTCTTTAGCAATCTTAAGTACTTTTCGAATTTTGTCTTCTGGCATTTGCATACGTTCAGACAACTCTTCAGGCGTCGGTTCTCGACCAATTTCCTGTAGCATTTGACGCGAAATACGATTTAATTTATTAATCGTTTCAATCATATGTACTGGGATACGAATAGTTCTAGCTTGATCTGCGATTGAACGCGTAATAGCCTGTCTTATCCACCATGTTGCATAAGTTGAAAATTTATAGCCACGGCGATACTCAAACTTATCCACAGCTTTCATCAAACCAATATTACCTTCTTGGATAAGATCTAAGAATTGTAAGCCGCGATTAGTATATTTTTTCGCAATAGAGATAACTAAACGTAAATTTGCTTCAACCATCTCTTTTTTAGCTCGCCGAGCTTTCGCTTCACCGATTGACATACGCCTATTGATATCTTTAATCTGCTCAATAGAGAGATTCGTTTCTATTTCGATTTTCTGTAATAATGCAACTTGCTCTGCAACTTGATCTTCAAACTCTTTTAAGTTAGAAGCAAATGCACCTTTTGAGTTTGATGCTTTAGTATACCAGTTCATATTATTCTCATTACCCGTAAAATAAGTCATAAACTGTTTTTTTGGCATTTTGCATTGTTCAACACAGATCTTCATAATTACACGCTCATGTGCTCTTACTCGATCCATCATACTTCTCATATTATTAACTAGAATATCAAATTGTTTACCAACTAAACGAAATTGCTTGAAAATTTCTGATAGGTTTTCGATCTCTTTTTGTGCCTTTTTGTGGGCTCGTCCATACTTTTTAATAGCCTCAGACGTTTTATCATGTTGCTCTTTTAACTCAATAAACTTAGCCCTTGCTACTTCAGGATCAATGGACACATCATCATCTGCAGATGAATCACCGTCTTCATCTTCATTTTCATCATTACTATCATCAATATCAATCTCTGTTTCGCTTTCTTCTAAATTTTCGGGAAGCGTATCTGTAGAACTTTCTGCATTAGGATCAACAAAACCAGTAATGATATCAGATAAACGAATGTCTCCACTTTCAATTAAATTATACTGTTCTAAAAGATAAGTAATTGCTTCTGGATATTCTGATACCGAAATCTGAACTTGATTAATACCTTCTTCTATACGTTTTGCTATATCAATTTCGCCCTCTCGTGTTAATAGTTCAACAGCCCCCATCTCACGCATATACATACGTACAGGATCTGTTGTTCTACCTATTTCTGATTCAACATTAGACAGTACTAATGCTGTTGCTGCTTCAACAGCTTCCTCATCAGGGACATTATCTGAAAGTAATAGGTCATCAGAATCAGGGGCTTCTTCAAGAACTTGAATCCCCATATCATTAATCATTTGGATAATATCTTCAATCTGATCTGAATCAATAATCTCTTCAGGCAAGTGATCGTTAACATCAGCATAGGTTAAGTATCCTAGCTCCTTACCTCGAATGATCAGGAGTTTTAGCTGTGATTGAGAATTTTGCTCCATAAAAGGTGTCCACATTTAGTTATTCAGTCATGTATATTATATACACAAAACAAAAATGCTGTTCTGTATATAGCCTATATTTAGTCTTTTTTTGATAAAACAAGTATTAGTGTCGCTAGTTCTTTTTTCTCTGCGGTACTTAAGCCAGAGACTCTCTCTTTTGCGATCAGTTCATCTTGCCTTTGGGCGAGTATATTATCATATAACTCTTTTAATGTATGAGAAAAAAATGACTCTATTTGGTTGTCTTGATAATGATACTCCCATGTTGCTAAACGCTTTAATTGTTTATAAAATGGTTTATCTACACACTCAGTTAATATCTGTGCTGTTGTTATATTTGGGTAATGTTGGCATAATTCAAGTAATTCAATCAAAATTTCAATACCTGCCATCTTCACTTTACGTAAAACATTAATATCAGATACTTGCTTTGCAAGATTAGGGTATTGAAGCAACAAGCCAATTAAAATGCGCATAGTAGTTAATTTCATTTGTGAAACATGCACTTTTTCAACTGTTTTTTCATTACTACTAAAACGGCTTTCACGTAATAAAAGTTGAAGTTGAGATACGTCTAACAACCCTAAATAACTACCTAACTGCTGTAATAAATTTAATCGAAATGCTTTTGCTTTAACTTGATCAAGAAGTGGTAAAGCTAATGAACTCAATTTGGCTTTACCTTCTGCCGTTTTTAAATCAACTTTTTTTAAAAGTTCATCAAATAAAAACTTTGATAAATTTGGGGCCGCTTTTAAATAAGCTTCAAATCCCTCTTTACCAATTTTTCGAACCAAACTATCTGGATCTTCGTCTTGTGGTAAAAAAGCAAAGGTGATTTCTTTTCCGTCAATTAAAGAAGGTAATAATACATTTAGAGCCCTCCAAGCAGCACTTCGTCCTGCATTATCACCATCATAACAAAATATAACTGAATCGGTAGCCCTAAATAAAAGCTTAATATGCTCTTCAGACGTCGAGGTACCCAAAGCAGCAACTGCATAATCAATGCCATATTGCGCAAGAGAAACAACATCCATATAGCCTTCAACAACAACTAATTGCTCAGGATTACGATTAACTTCTTGAGCCTCATAAAGTCCATATAATTGAAAACCTTTGTGAAAGATGGGTGTTTCTGGTGAATTAATATATTTCGCAGAATCGTTTATAATTGTTCGCCCACCAAATGCAATAACATTACCCTGCCTATCACGAATAGGAAACATAATTCGCCCACGAAAACGATCATATTGATTCCCTTTATCATTGGTTACCAGCATACCTGCTTGATCATAAAGCGCCGCTTCTGTTTTAGTTTTGACAACATTTTGTGATGTCAATCTCCACTCGTTAGGTGCAAAACCAATTTTATATCGTGCAATGATTTCTTTATTAAGGCCTCTTTGTTCAAGATATTGATTAGCCTCTTTTGATGTTGGTAATGATAACTGACTTTGATAAAAATTAGTTATTTTTGCCATTAACGTATACAAATCGCGACGAACATTACGAGATTCAATATGTTTGGATTGATCTATTTGATTTTGTTCGTTATCGACATAAGGGACTCTAATCCCTTGCATACTGGCTAATTCTTCAATGGCTTCTGGAAAAGATAACCGTTCATATTGCATTAAAAAAGTTACAACGGAACCGGATGCACCACATCCAAAACAATGATAGATCTGTTTTTTCTCACTAAGTGAGAAAGAAGCTGTTTTTTCATCATGAAACGGACAACAACCAAAATAGTTATTCCCCTTTTTTTTCATTTTTACGCGTTTGCTGATAACATCAAGAATGCTAGTTCGAGCTATCAATTCCAAAATAAAATCGCGAGGAATTTGGCCTTTCATGATAAAATTTCAACCAATATTGGCATTTTAGAAAGACAACAAGCCGTATCTAATATACAGCTTGTTAGAATTCTTTATATTAAAAAATAACAAATTGATTTAAATATCAATTTAAATTTGATATATAAATAATCGCAAAAATATTAGTATAAACGAGTGCGACGAGCGTTTTCTCTTTCTAACTTTTTAGCATGGCGTTTAACTGCCGCTGCTTTAGCACGTTTACGAATTGTTGTTGGCTTTTCGTAAAACTCACGGTTACGAACTTCAGCTAGAACTCCTGCTTTTTCGCAAGAACGTTTAAAACGACGTAACGCTACATCAAAAGGTTCATTTTCACGTACTTTAATTACTGGCATGTGCCTCTCACCTCAAATTGGTTAATATCACAAAGGACTAAAAATTAGTTCGCAATTCTACCTCTAATTAATATACGTTGTAAAGTAAAAAATCGAATTATTGTAATACAGCAAATTAATTTGCTAAACATCATTTAGCAATAGATAATTACCCATAATTTAATAAAAATAAGCAGGAGCTTTTATGTCACTTTTTATTGCTGGTCAATATCCCAAACGTCGTTTACGCCGTAGTCGCGCACAAGATTTTACTCGCCGCTTAGTTACTGAAAATATTTTGACCGTTAATGACCTTATTTATCCAGTTTTTATCATTGAAGGCACCAACATCCTTCAATCAATCCCTTCCATGCCGCAAGTCAATAGAATGAGTATTGATGTATTATTGAAGGAAGCTGAACAAGTTGCTAAATTGGGGATTCCGGTTCTTTCAATATTTCCAGCTATAGAATCAGACAAAAAAACACTCCTCGGTAAAGAGGCTTACAATGAAAACGGCCTCGTTCCTAGAGCTATACGTGCATTAAAAAAAGAAATTCCTGAAATTGGCATATTATCTGATGTCGCACTTGATCCTTATACCACTCATGGTCAAGATGGTATCATTGATAACAATGGTTATGTTGAAAATGATATATCTGTTAACGCATTGGTCAAACAAGCTTTGATGCAAGCTCATGCCGGTGTTGATATTATAGCTCCGAGTGATATGATGGATGGACGTATTGGTGCGATTCGCGATGAACTTGAAGCACAAGGATTTTATAATACCCAAATTATGTCTTATTCTGCTAAGTATGCCTCAAGTTTTTATGGTCCATTCCGTGATGCAGTTGGTTCAGCAAAAAATATTGGAAATGGCAATAAAAAAACTTACCAACTTGATCCTGCAAACAGTAACGAAGCTTTACAAGAAATTTATCAAGATATTACTGAAGGCGCTGATATGGTAATGGTTAAACCAGGAATGCCTTATCTAGACATAGTACGTAGGGTAAAAGAGACATTTGCTGTACCAACCTTTGCTTATCAGGTCTCTGGAGAATATGCAATGTTAACATCTGCAATACAAAATGGTTGGTTAGACGAAGAATCGGCAATTATGGAATCACTACTTTGTTTCAAGCGAGCAGGTGCCGACGGAATCTTAACCTATTTTGCAAAACAAGTAGCTCAATGGCTAAATAACTAATAATCAAGATGAGAATATAAATAAAATCGACATACTCACATAAATGTCGTTTTTATTTATTAGCTTTTGATTGATAAACAAATGAGTTAATAAAAATGTTAAGTTAACATTGCCCCTAATTCGCAAAATTAATTCCCTCCAAATACGTATTATTTCCCCTTCATAATAATTTATAAAAAAAATAATCTTCAAATTAAAAAAGGTTAATGCTTATGATAATACAATTGGACGCTAGTAATCTGCTTGATGTGAGATGATTAAAAAAAACAAAATTTCCAAACGCGGGTTGTTTGATGTAAACGTTATTAATAATATGCATAAATTAAATATAAAACGTTTCACTATCATAAATAAGCATAAAATATCTAACAGCTGACAATAACGCTAACAAATATAATTAATCACCGCCAAACTCGTCATATTCTCGGCAAAGTATAATCGTATCCTCAATCAGACGCCGAGCTATAGTACCATAATGAGGAATTTTAGGTAACGCTGTGTAATGATACCAATTGGCTTCAATTAATTCGACTGGATCTACTTCAATTTCACCACTATCATAATCTGCCAAATAAGCCATCATTAGAGAATTAGGAAATGGCCAAGGTTGTGAGCCAATATAACGAATATTTTTAATTTTAATTTTTGATTCTTCAAAGACTTCTCGTTCAACAGCGGCTTCCACTGTTTCACCGACCTCGATAAAACCAGCTAAAACGGTGTATAAGTTTTCTTTATTGTGTTTGACATGCTTTGCCAATAAAATTTTATTTTTATGCCGAATCGACACAATAATTGACGGCGATATCTGTGGATAATAACGTTGATGACAGTTATCACACAAACAACACCATTCCGTCTTGCTAAGATGCATTTTTTTACCACAGTAACCGCAAAATTTATGCGATCGATAAAACTCTGATAATTGTATAGCCCTCCCTGCCATATTAAACAATGATTGATCTGCACCATCAAGCAATGGACGTATGGAACACATTTCGTTTTCCATTTCTCGGCAAATCAACCAAGCAGTTTGCCCATTCCATTCGCCTATTGGTTGAGCAAGTTGATCAGCAAAACCAAATTCACTAGCAAATCCAACTGGAACCTCACCATTAGGTAACCATAATCGTCCGTTTTGGCTAACAAACCAATAGCCTTTTTCATTGCCACTTAAATTAAATTGTTGTTGTAAATTCATATTTATTAAAACCCAATAGAAAAAACAAAAGGAGGTTTTTTACTCCTCCTTTTTAATAAAATTATTTCTTTTTCTTCTCATGAAGCCCTTTTTTTTCAAGCTCCCAGTAAATAATACGTTGCTGGGCAATTGTGAATAAGTTACTTACAATATAGTATAAAACTAATCCTGAAGGGAACCATAAAAAGAATACAGTGAAAATTAATGGCATATAAGTCATTAATTTCTGTTGCAACGGATCAGTAACAGGGGTCGGTGACATCTTCTGAATTAAGAACATGGTACCACCCATTAATAAAGGTAAAATATAATAAGGATCTTGTGCTGATAAGTCATGAATCCAAAGAGCAAATGGCGCATGACGTAATTCAACTGTATTCCCTAGCATATAGAATAATGATAAGAAAATTGGCATTTGAATAAGTAGTGGTAAACAACCGCCTAATGGATTCACTTTTTCTTGCTTATAAAGCGCCATGGTTTCCATACTCATTTTTTGTCTATCATCACCATAACGCTCTTTTAAGGCTTGCAAACGAGGTTGCAATATCTTCATTTTAGCCATTGAACGATATTGAGCACGTGTTAAAGGAAATAAAATACCACGAACAATAAATGTGATAACAATAATTGCAAAGCCCCAGTTACCTATAAAACTATGGATAAATTTCAATAAATAAAATAGTGGTTGAGATAAGAACCATAGCCATCCATAATCAACTATCAAATCAAGATGATTAGCCGTTTCTTTTAATTGGCTTTGAATTTCTGGTCCTAACCATAATTTTGCGCCAATAGTTTGTGTACTACCAGCAGGAATAACAGTTGACTCACCTTTAAAACCGATTGTTGCTTGCGAATCTTTAGCGGTCGCTCGAGAATAAAATAAATTATCTTGATTCTGTGCAGGAACCCATGCTGAAGCAAAATAGTGTTGCAACATTGCAATCCAACCAGTTTGGGTATTAACTGATAAAGCTTTATCCTTAATATCATCAAAACTATATTTACTATAATTTGTACTAGAACTTGAATAAGCTGTACCACGGAAGGCGCTCAATCCTAATCCGCCTCCTCCTTCTGTCACTGCATCATGAGGTAATTCAATTGTCTGTTTTAATTGCCCATACATAGACACTTCAACGGGAACTTGTCTTTGATTATTAATTGTATACTGAACATCAATTGCATAACTACCACGATGTAGCACGTAATATTTAGTATAATCTACGCCATTAACTTGATAGGTTAATGGTACCCGTAATTCATCTTGTCCATCAGCTAACACATACTCTGTCTGCTGAGCTTGATATACTGGACGTTTTGCACCTTGAATGGCATTATCTGGACCATCTTTTCCAGTTAATCCACTTTCCGCAATATATACAAAATCAGGTCGAGAAGTCAAAAGTTGGAAAGGCGTACCAGAGTGAAGTATTTGCTCATATTTCAACAATTGAGCAGCCTGTACATCACCCCCATAGGTATTAATGATCAGTGATAATACATCCGATTTTACAGTAATTGTTTTACCAAGAGCCTCACCATTAGGTGTATCATCTTCATTCACTTGTGATAATTGGTTCGCCATTGGCACTTTAGGGGCATGGTCTTCTTCCCACGCTTTCCAAATAAAAAATGATAAAAAAAGTAAAGCAATAACTAAAATATTACGTTGAGATGCCATTAGTGTTTTTCTCTTTTGTTTTTAGTATTAGGAGGAACAGGATCTTCTCCTCCTTCATGTAAAGGGTGACATTTTAATACACGTTTGACCGTTAGCCAACCTCCTTTTATTAACCCAAAGCGTCTTAGTGCAATTATTGAATATTGGGAACAACTCGGAGTAAAACGACATTTTGGACCAAATAAGGGGCTAATAACACGTTGGTAAGCTCGAACAAAAAAAATAAAAATATTAACTATCAATGCATTAAACGCAAAAACATGCTGTTTGATAATCAATATAATTTTATTTAAACTCCGTGTTTGGCGATGATTCGTTGGCATAATTTATCTAATGTTACAACTAGTTGTTGATTTTCTAAGTTTATAACCGGTGCTTTAGCCATCAAAATAAAATCAATACTGGGTAATTGATGTTGTCGATGTCGAAAATATTCTTTTGCCAGGCGTTTGATACGATTACGTTCATGTGCTCGCTTAACCTGTTTTTTAGCTATAGCAAAACCCAAACGGGGATACGTCAAATTATTTTTACGAGCAACCAAGGTAAGAAAAGGAGACCCAGCGCGAATGGGATCTTCAAAGACACGATTAAAATCAAAGGGAGTCAACAATCGCAACTCCCGAGGAAAAGTGAGTTTAATCACTCAACTTTAAATCAGCTAGCAACAGTCAAACGAGCACGGCCTTTAGCACGGCGGCGAGCAAGAACCTGACGACCGTTTTTAGTAGCCATACGAGCGCGAAAACCGTGAGTTCTATTACGTTTTAATACTGATGGTTGAAATGTGCGTTTCATGACGATTTATATCCAAATCTAATTTATCAACAAGTTGCAGAGTATAGACTCCACAGCATTAATTAAAGAGGTCAGAATTATAGAAGCTATTTTATTTTTCGTCAATCAGATTTTATGCATGAAATGATGAGAAAATATTTTAAAACTCAACTATGGCACAATAAAATAAAAAACATAATACATCGCCTATCAAAAGCAAATAAAAGTATCATGTTAGGGCATTAAAATTACAAATCATCAATGACAGATAATGACAATTTTACAAATATTGAAATTATATTCTGAACAAAACGTAGCAACACAATTAATAACCATAAAAAGCTATCATCAAATTAATCACAGAATCCTAACACACGCTTACTCTTTTCCCCACCAATTTCACGTGCTAATTTGGGTACTAAATAACCAGAAACTTGCTCGGATAGTTGTTTCATTATCTGTCTAGCCTTTCGATCATCTATCATAAAATGAGCAGCTCCTTGTACTTTATCCAATAAATGTATGTAATAAGGCAAAATACCAACATTAAACAATTTATTACTCAAATTAGCTAATGTATCAGCACTATCATTAATATTTTTTAATAAAACGCTTTGATTGAGCACGGTAACATTATGTTGTTTTAATAATGAAACAGCCTTAGCAATAGTATCATCAATTTCATTTGGGTGATTAATATGCGTAACAACTAAAATTTGTAATCGACTTTTTGCAAACAATTGGCATAGTTTACATGTAATACGTGATGGTATAACAACAGCTAAACGAGTATGAATACGTAACCGTTTAATGTGGGGAATCTTTTCTAATGCTGTTATTAAAAAAGCGATTTCATCATCTTTTGCCATTAAGGGATCCCCTCCTGAAAGGATAATTTCATTAAGTTCCGAGTGATTGGCAATGTATTCAAGCGCAGCATTAAGATTTTTCTTATTCCCTTGATTTTCATGATAAGGGAAATGCCTTCTAAAACAATAACGACAATTAATCGCACAAGCTGTTTTTGTTATTAGTAAGGCTCGATTATGATATTTGTGTAGTAATCCAGGAATAGCATTATCCTGCTCATGCAAAGGATCATTACTATAGCCGTTAACATAAATCATTTCATGATCATGACAAAGGACTTGCAATAAAAGGGGATCATTATAATCCTTCTTCTTCATTCGCTGTATAAAGGTCATGGGAACACGCAGTGGAAATTGTTTTTTCGCCTGTAACATCGAAATAGTTATTGAACTAGGATCTAGCTCTAAATAAGAGTACAGTTTATTAATATCGGTTACAACATTTGCAAGATCAAAAATCCAGTCATCTTTATTTGGTAGTTCTACTTTTTGCTGTATAATGTGGCTCATTTTTTGTAATCCAGAATGATAATTGGAGCTTTTATGGCATCTTATAGTACTAATGAGTTTAAAGCCGGCCTTAAAATAATGCAAGATGGCGAGCCATGTGTAATTGTTGAAAATGAATTTTATAAACCTGGTAAAGGGCAAGCTATTAACCGTGTGAAAATTAAAAAATTACTTTCAGGTAAAACAGTTGATAAAACTTTTAAATCAGGGGAATCAGTTGAAGCCGCTGATGTTGTCGATATGAATTTAACTTATCTATATACAGACGGCGAATTTTGGCACTTCATGAATAATGAGACGTTTGAACAACTTTCTGCTGATACTAAAGCTGTTGGCGACAATGCTAAATGGTTAGTCGATCAAGCTGAATGTATTTTAACACTTTGGAATGGTCAACCGATTGCAGTTACGCCACCAAACTTTGTTGAGCTCGAAGTGATTGAAACTGATCCAGGTTTAAAAGGTGATACTGCCGGAACAGGTGGTAAACCAGCAACTTTATCAACTGGGGCGGTAGTTCGTGTACCATTATTTATACAAATTGGTGAAATACTTAAAGTTGATACGCGTTCAGGTGAATATGTTTCGCGAGTTAAATAAACATTAGTTAATATAATTATTTCTATACCTGAATGATATAGAAATAAAAAGAGAGGATAATATAACCTCTCTTTTTATTTAAAGATTGAAGATAATCTTTAATTTAAACTCATAAATTAATCAGCTGAGCTTATTATCATCAGAAACAAATAAACAATTAGTTACAAAAATTTTATAACTTCATAATTCTAAATCACTTTGCACCAAAATAATCTAATTGTCGCCATGATTCATAAACCACAACTGCAACTGAATTAGATAAATTCATACTGCGACTGCTCGCTAACATCGGGATACGAATTTTTTTATCTTGCGGTAAAATATCAAGAATTGATGCAGGTAAGCCTCGGGTTTCGGGTCCAAACATCAAAAAATCATTTTCTTTATATTTTACATCGCTATGTGACTTTTTCCCTTTAGTTGTTAAAGCATAAACTTGCGTAACTAAATTAATTTGATTCGAGTTTAAAAAATGATTGAGATTTTTATAACGTTTAACATTGACGAACTCTTGATAATCAAGTCCTGCTCGCCTTAGTTTTTTATCATCCCAAAAAAAACCCATTGGCTCAATAATATGTAGATTAAAACCAGTATTAGCACAAAGGCGAATAATATTACCGGTATTTGCTGGGATCTCAGGTTCAAATAAAACGATATTTAACGCAGCATTTGACACAATTATATCTCTTTAAAAGTTAATATTTATGAATTGGCAATACTATCACAATTCTAAGTCCACCAAGATGACTTTTCTCAGCTTTAACCGTACCATTATCACGAGTGATCGCATTAGATACAATGGCTAGCCCTAAGCCTGTTCCTCCTGTTTCGCGATCTCGAGCCTCACTTGTACGGTAAAAAGGTCGAAAAATTTGCTCTAACTCATTATCAGCAACCCCTACACCATCATCATCAATAGTGATAGTAATGTGTTGTTGCTGAGCAACAAAATTCAACACAATTTCATGATTTGAATAGCGAAAGGCATTACGTATAACATTTTCAAGAGCACTGCATAAAGCGACAGGATAACATAAAATAGTATGATTTGTTGGTGGATTAATAACCAAGAATTTTTTACCAATTTGTTCCGCTTCGAAAGAGGCATTTTCAAGTACTTGTCTAAATAACACATTCATTGTGTTAAATTCACGAATTTCATTATTGTCATATTGTTGTCTTGCTAAAGACAACAAATCGCCAATCATCGCATCAAGTTTTAATGCTTCATTATTAATACGGGAAACTTCATTGCTTTCTCCTTGCTTACGACGCAATAAAGATGCAGCTAATTGTAAGCGAGTTAAGGGTGTACGTAATTCATGAGAAATATCAGAAAATAAATGTTGCTGTAACTCCTGCATCCTTTTAAGCTCTCTTAACATATGATTAAAACTTGCGCCTGTAGCTTTATACTCAGTAGATCCTATTTTTTCAAGTTCTGGCCACTCTCGTAAATTTCCTTTTGCAACTTGATCAGCAGCCTGCTTTAAGCCACGAGCAGGTTTTGCAATACTCCAAGACAGCCAAAGTAAAAAAGGCGAGCTTGCTAACATAGTTAAAATTAATAGCAAGAAAGGATGATCAAAAATTAAATTAACAAATTGAGATTGGATATCTGAAGCAGGCTGCAATACGTATAATTGGTAATTAGCACCCGCATAATTAATTAGGAATGGACCTATAACCTCTTGTGAATCATAGATTTTCTTAGCTGGATCATCAACATTATGTGACTTTTCACTAAAGTTCCTAATACGATCTATATTTTTAGTATCAGCGGTAATAATTTGTCCATTTGGTGTAGCAATAAATAAAAACTGACCTGGTTTTTGGTGGTTATCCATCAAAACAATAAAACGCATCCACCAACGAAAACTATTTTTCGGTATATTAGTTAGCTCTTTTTCGAGCTGATTAGCAAGCATATTGCCAATCTCTTTCTCTTTATTTGCCAAATAAGTTAAATTTCGAGAATCGAGATTTGGCAATAGCGTAATCAGCATCAAAAAAAAAGCTATAGTAAGCAAGAAAATAGTGAAAATTCTGATAGTTAACCGATCAAAAATCCACATAATTTCCTTCCTTATTTAAAATAATATCCTAATTATGTAAGAGCTCATCACTTTGGTCTACAACAAAAAGGTAGCCTTTAGAGCGTAAAGTTTTAATCCACGGCAAACCATCACTACGTGGAGGAAGCTTTTTACGCAAATTAGATACATGAACATCAATTGAACGAGCTAATGGAATAAACTCTTTACCTAAAACTGTTTCGCTCAAGGTATCTCGAGAAATTATCTTCCCTGCATTTTCAAGTAATTTTAACAATATTTGAAATTCAGTTCCGGTTAATTCAATATACTTATCATCGAAAGAAACAGATTGTTGTTTACGATTAACAGTAAGTTTATCAATAGTATATTGAATAGATTTTTCCCCAAAGCCTCCGACTAAATTATCCCAGCGCTTTCGACGTAAAAGAGCGTTGATTCTGGCAACAAGTTCCCTGTCATTAAATGGTTTTAAAATATAATCATCTGCACCAAGCTCTAGCCCAATAATCTTATCAAATTCATTATCTTTAGCGGTTAAAAAAATAACAGGTACAGTGTATTTATTTCTAAGCTGAGATAACACACTGAGCCCATTCATTTCAGGCATCATAATATCAAGTAAAATAAGATCAATAGTACTGTCAAACTTTTCTAAAGCTTGCACTCCATTGTTTGCTGTTACAACTTCAAATCCTTCTATTTCTAATAATTCACATAATAACGAGGCTATTTCTGGATCATCATCAACTACAAGTAATTTGTTCATTACAACCCTCTTAATCCTATTAATTCATTACATTATTTTATTATTTTATATTTATCCTATTTTGATGAAACTTAATATTCTCCATTAACTTTATTATATATGTAAACGGTAACAACAATATACAAAATTATTGTCTATTTTGGATTTTAAATACGTTAACATTAGAAAAACCTTGATCAATTAAGTAAAGTGCTTGTAATTTGCTCATCACACCACGATCACAATAAAGTAAATACTGCTTAGATTGATCTAAATCAGCAAACTTCGTTGCTAATTTGTAAAATGGAATTAATTTAATTTCGACATCATTTAATACAAGTGGTTGTTCTTCTTGTTCTTCATAGGAACGAATATCAATAATAATATGTTCAGGATTAATTGATGTAACCGTTTTCAATTGAGTAATAACTGTATTAGCTTGTTTAGCAATTTCACGAATATCAATATTTTCGGCTTCTTCAACGGCCTTATCTAAAATCGAGAAATCAAAATTCTGCTCTTCCGCTTCAATTTTCTCTTTAACGGCCTTAACAGTAGGGCTTTTTGATATTACCCCACAAAACTCAGGCATTGTTTTAGCAATGTCTTCTGTGCCAATTTGGCGAGCAAGCTTAATAATGGTTTCTTTATCGTGAGTAATAAGTGGACGTAAAACCAATGTATCACTAACATTATCAATTAAACGCAAATTTGTTAGCGTTTGGCTTGATACTTGCCCCAATGCCTCACCAGTTACAAGCGCTTCAACTTTATAGCGCTGAGCCACTTTAGATGCTGCACGAATCATCATACGTTTTAAAATAACGCCCATTTGGCCATCATCAACTTTTTCTAATATCTCTCCGACAACATTAGAAAAATCAATAGAGATAAAACGAACTTTATGTGAACTTCCAAACTGCTCCCATAAATAGTGAGCCATTTGTTTAACACCGATTTCGTGTGTTTTTCCGCCAAGATTAAAAAAGCAATAATGTACCCTTGAGCCACGCCTAATAAACATATAACTTGATACACCAGAATCGAAGCCTCCAGAAATAAGCGAAATAACATCTTCTTGAGTACCTGTAGGAAAACCACCAATACCGGCGTATCGACCTTTCACAAGCAACAATTTATCTTTATCAACTTCTAAATTAACAGTTATATCAGGTTGCGTTAATTTAACTTTGGCTGAAGCAACAAATTGATTAAGTCCGCCACCCACATAGCGCTCAACATCAATGGAAGAGAATGGATGTTGCCCACGGCGTTTAACTCGCACGCAAAATGTTTTATTTTCAATCAAAGGTGCATAATAATCTAATGTTTTTTCATAAATGTCATGGAGATCAACAAACGTTAACTCATCAACAACGAGGATATGGTGAATACCTGGAATACGCATTAATAGATTTAATATTTGATTTTCACTATTGCCAACTTTCGGACGGACTTCTATAAAATCCCAATGACGGACGACTGCAACGTTCTCAATATGGTGCTTTAAAATATTACGAATATTGCTTGTTAATATCTTAATAAATCGCAAACGAACTGAGTCACTTTTAATGGTAATTTCGGGAAAAAGCTTAACTATAAATTTCATAAAACTAAGGCGTACTAACTATATAAAAATGGCAATATTATACTTATTTTTCCTCAAAAACACACAATTGATTACGATAAATACAGAAAATAGCAAAATATACTTGCTTGTTGGCCACTCTTTCGCTAATATTTCGCATCTATAAAATTTTGTTGTATAACACATAAAAATTGACAGGTTGAAATGTACGGACTTTTAATTGCAGGTTATTTGATTATTGCCCTTGTGATAATTATTTTAGTATTGATCCAGCGCGGAAAAGGTGCTGATATGGGTTCATCGTTTGGTGCTGGTGCATCAGCAACATTATTTGGCTCATCTGGAAGTGGTAACTTTTTAACTCATGCAACAGCTATTTTAGGGGTACTATTTTTTGTTATAAGCATCGTATTATCAAATATGGGGAATTCAAGTAAAAATAGCGAATTCCATAATATCGAAGCGAATGAAAGTGCACCGGTAGCAACACAACAAAATACAGATGAACAAAAAGCTCCGATCACACAACAACCAACAAGTAAAAATCCAACATCAGATATTCCTGAATAAAAACAGTGCCGTGGTGGTGAAATTGGTAGACACGCTATCTTGAGGGGGTAGTGCTCTAAGGGCGTGCGGGTTCAAGTCCCGCCCACGGCACCAAATCAATAAACAGCAACATTCTTTTAAACCCTACAAAGTATATCAAATCCAACAGTAACAAGTCTTGAAGGCTATGCTATCATCCTGAAAGTATCAATGAAGTACACTTATAACAAAAGTTTTAAAATTGCAATTAGATATACTGGTAGCATATAACTAAAGGTCGAAGGAAGCCTCAACACAATTGATGCAACGGCTAGTTTTATAATGGAGAATAGAGATTAATTCTTTTTTGGTCAGAGAAGAACACTAGGTTCATTTTTGTTTACTAAAAGTCTAAAAAACGTGAAATCTAACCTAACTTAAAAACTGCTTTAATTTCGGATATTTTTAACATTAAAAGTAAATTTCATGCACACACACGAAATTCACTTTATTTAAAACCATAACTTTCGCTTTTAGCAAACTTTATCTTACTCAATAAAAACCATGTTAAATAATTCCATTATCACTACTGCTTTTATTATTGTTTTGCGAACATGAAACAGCAGAAACAGTAGCTTTTTGAGGTTTCCCAATTACTATCAACTGGTTACTTTTAGAATTATAGGCATTTTCAATAGCTAAAGACAAGCATAGCCAATATGAACAAAGCCCTGCATAACCAATAGAGCCTTCAACATTCAACATATTCTTTGGTTTAAACTCAATTTGATTAAAGTAATTGGCAATATTAATTTTTAACTCTGAAGATACACCGTTATACCATACGCTATCATAACTTGCATTATTGACATTACCCCATAACAAAGCATTATCAATAGTTTGGCTTAACGACGAAGTTTGTTCACTTCGGTGTACTTTTACTAATATAGAGTCATCCTCTAACAAGGCGCCAATATCGGTATTTTCACCGGCTAAAAAAAGCCATGATGCAAATTCGCCTTCATTTTTAGTCGGGATATCGAACAGGTGTAGATTGAAGATTAGAAGTAAATCATTATAATATTCTTCATTATCTAGCCATGACTCTATAAATGTGTTTGAATCGCTTGGCTTTTCAAATACAAAACTAGCTGGGTGAGGAATAATTGTTCCTATTGTTTCATTCCATAATGTTTGTAATTTATCTATTTCGACACTTTTACCAATTTCCATAAATAAACGCACATGAATATTTTCATGAGCTAAAAGGGTGGAAAATTTATTTTTGAGTTCTTTTTTCCACTGATTAAATAAAAATGTTAAGTAACCATTAACGTTATTGATATCTATTTCGCTATTTAAAAATAAAGAAGTATGGGGAACAACAGTCGAGCATGTAGGATGGTGTTTTGAAGTCATTAAAAAACGATTATCTATCAAAGCAGCGGCATTTCCGATTGTTCCTTTTTCTGTGATAAGCGAATACCCTAAAACCGATAAACCTCTTTGCCCATCATTTATCATCTCCTCTTTGCGCTGTTCTCGATATAAATTCCATTCATTATTATAAATTTTGCGATAACTATAAGCATAAAAACGGTACAAAAAAAGCCCACCCCAAATAAGCACAGGGAAAACAAAAGCTCCCGATAAAAATAGAGCATTTGGGATACGATAAAAAAAACTGGCAACTACTGTAATGATAGTGCCAATAAATATAAACACAATCAACAAAAGCGCCCATAATCTTAAATTTAACTTTTTAGCTTCGGGCATTGGCTTTGGCAGTGATGTTAAATCTATAGACATTAGCTTTTTCCTACTTCTAATAGTGATAAGATTAAAGAGCTCCTACAAACGCTTTTATGACCATTTAAAGCTATTGATACGGTAATAACTTTCCCACCATGAACTGTTGAATTAGCAAAACAAATCACCGCTTTTAAATTACTCATTTTTATTTCCTTTATTATTTTCTTGCTTATGAACGTATTTTAGTCTATTTTACAAAAAATTTAACTTTTATCACATCAACATATTGATTTACTATACTTTTTCATACTCAGCATCTATTTGTTGATACTCTTCAAGCGAGCTGGCTTTGGATTTTTTGTCAATTTCTTCTGGCCAGTTGACTTTGATGGGCCATGTAAACGCATCTTCTGGCATCAACTCCCCATCCAAATTATTATCCGAAAACGCCATATAGCTATTTATCCACATCCATTCGTAATAGTTTAAACTGCTATAGGCTGCTAGTAGAAAGTGGTCAATCACTTTAGTGGTATTAGGCTCGCATACCACACATTCTAGACGATAGCTTCTAACCATTCCGCCACTAGCAAGAGGAACTGATACTGAGGTCATACATCCTTGGATATCTGCCCAATTAAACTCTTTAACGGTTATCTCTTTGGCTCTAAAGGGAGAACGAGTAAAGGTAGACCATGCTCCAAAATACAATAAAAAATGGTCATAAATATAAACCTTACCTGTTTTACGATTAAAACGGATTGGGCAATCTTCAGGAGCAAAACAAATATTCAAAAACATCTGAAGAAAGAGCTGAAATGACAATATTATTAAAAAAGTACAAAGTATAAATATAGACCTTCCGTCATTTAGTTTAGTAATAATATAAATAATAAATAATATTCCTAATATTATAGATATAACAAATATTAAAGAGAAGATTGCTGTTATACAACGAAGAGAATATTTCATCCCTGTGAATCTTCTTGAAAATTCACAATAATCATCATTAGCATAACGTAGTTTTTTATTATTACTTAAATGTGATTTTGTTGTATATATTCCTTTATGCAAATCCTCGCGCCATGCGGAAACTTGCGGTTGGTACTTTGATGGCATTATTTATTTCCTAGCTTTTTATACTCAGCATCTATTTGTTGATATTCTTCAAGCGAGCTGGCTTTGGATTTTTTGTCGATTTCTTCTGGCCAGTTGACTTTGATTGGCCATGTGAATTCTTCTTCTGGCATAAATTCGGCATCCAAATTATTATCAGAAAACGCCATATAGCTATTTATCCACATCCATTCATCATAGGTTAGACAATTATGAGTAGACAGAATAAAGTGATCGGTTACTTTGGTGGTATTAGGTTTGCATACCACACATTCAATACGGTAAGTTCTGACTATACCACCACTGGCAATCGGTGCCGAAACTGAACTCATTACCCCTTGAATATCTGCCCAATCAAATTCTTTAACGGTTATCTCTTTGGCTCTAAAGGGTGAACGAGTAAAGGTAGACCATGCTCCAAAATACAATAAAAAATGGTCATAAATATAAACCTTACCTGTTTTTCGGTTTAAACGTATGGGGCAATCCTCGGGGGCATATAGCAGATAGAAAAAAAGCTGAATTAAAATATAAGCAACATAAATAAATACAATACAACTTGGTATAAGTATAAGTTTATTTCTTATTTCATCCTCAACTATACCTGGCGTTACCATATACAATACAAATAAAATCATAACCATAGTTAAAAAAAGACAAATCATTGTAATTAAACGACCAATTTTCCCCCATCCTGTAGTTCGTCTTGAAAATTCACAATAATCATCATTAGCATAACGTAATTTTTTATTATTACTTAAAGGCAATTGCGTTGTATAAACCCCTTTGTATAAATCTTCGCGCCAACATGATACTTGCGGTTGGTACTTTGATGGCATTATTATATTCTCCTTTTTAATTGATAATATGTTCAACGCGTAGTGGTGATTTGGCGTCTTTACCTTGCCAGTAATGTAATATGCCAATCACTTTTTTGGCTTTTACCCTTAATTCGGCAACTTTTTGGTCTATCGCCACAGTAGCATTTATATTTGATTCGATAGGGTAATCTTTCGATTCAACCCAGCGCACTAAGTCATGATTACATTGATTGGGTGATACCGTAACATGTAAATGTTTATCGTCTTTACCTTTTACAATTTGGACCTTAGCCGATTGCCCTTCAGAATCAGTTAGATAGACCATACAGACATAGCGGCTTTGTGCATCAAAATTGGGCAGTTTAATATGTACATGCAGTCCACCGGCATAAATTAATGCGGCGTTTTCATCAGAATCATTACGAATATCGTCAAAAAAGAACTCCATATCATAAGATTGATAATTTAAAGCCAAATAAACACCTGAAAGATAGGCAAAATAGTCATTTAACGCCGCACTGGTGCCAACAGCGGTGAGTGGGTAAGGCTGCCCTTGTTCTGGATGTTTATGATTACCAAAATAGCAACGGTTAAACCACACTTCGATGGGTGACCAACGATCGGCTTCTGAGCCTATATACACTAAAATTACACCAATAACGGCAAAAGCTATTGCTGCCAATAAAACAGACAATGAAATACCGATTATGGCTCCATATGAACTTATTAAACCAGATATTATTGTAAAACTACCGCCAGTTATAACTAGATTAGCATCACCTCTATCACCATTTTTAGCGTAATTATATCCTTTATAAATATCCGTGATCCCATCCAATATTGTAATAAGCGCTAGCGTTGCTCCAGTGACTTTCAGAAATTTCTCACAACCTGGTATCATGGTGGTAAAGATATTGGTTTTGGGTAATGCACTACCGACTAGCTTAATGGTGTAAGCCATTACTTCGGCCGACATTAACGACATAATTACACCAGTCTTTACCATGTCATTAAGAATTGCCTCTTTCACTTCTTGCCGCATTTCACGCCCTTCAGCCTCGAGTACTTGCCTATTTTGACTGAATAGGTGACCTTGTAAAAATATCATTATCCCATTCATCAAAACCCCTCTTGTGGCATCAAACTTGATTCGTCGTTTGGCAACTTGCTCTATTGCTTTTTCAAGTTCATCTAGGGTTAGCTCGCCACTAAATTGGTGAGCATGTTTAATTTTAGCGCCTAATACATTTTTAGCTTTGGCAAGGGTGGGTTCTTTTAAATTACCGCCTTTTTTCAACTCATCAATCATGTTATTCATTGAGGCAATATCATCAGCTACTACCATAAACTCCATTTGAACCGTTTTTTCGAGCTGTTTTTTAGTCAGTTGGCTTTCAAATTGCCAACGCTTATCGGCATCTGATACTTTTGATAGCTTATACAGCTTGGAATTTTTATCAATGCTCACCGTTGATACATCTGAATGCTCCATCAAAATTTCATAAACTTTGGGTAAGTTTTTAATTTTCACCGGTAAACTTATACGCCTATGCTCAATACCCGAAAAAATTTTAAGCAGTTCTGTGCCATGATCTTTCATTAAAACGTCGTTAATTAACTTCGCATTCTTTGGTGGATTTGCAATACCTGCTGCCATCCAATTCATTATTACTTCCATTTTATCCACAAATAAGGTGGTATCTTTCACATCAATTGGCAAATTCAAAATATCGTTAATTTTGCCCACTAATTCATTGAGAATTGTTACTTTTGTTTTGTGGTTTGCTGCATCTTGATTTTGCTCCATTTCATCGGTACGTTGTTTTAGTAACCATTCATACAGGTTATTATCCTGACCTTTTAATAGATGAAAATAGATGGAGTTTTCGTCTCGTAATAGGCTGTCCCATAAGCCAAACTGTTCGGGTAGCTTCGCCATTTGGATATTACCTTGTAACATGGCGGTAACATCTTCAAAATAGCCTAAGTGGTCTTTAGAGTAGTCGTTTTCTTGTTCACGCTTCCAAAATTCCACTTGGTTATAATCGGTCAGTTCAACTGGTGCATAAAGCGATGGTTTGTCTTTGGAGCCAAAAAGCCATGTGACATAAATTAAATAATCGATTGATATTTTGCGGATATCTTTAACAATTTCGTCAAATAGGCTTTTATCTTCTTGGCGAAATGCATCGAGTTTACCCTTATCTAGCCGTGCATCGAGTTTTGCCCATTCTTTATCAAATTTGCTTTCAGCTGCATTATCCAATGTCCAATGAAATCGTCTTACATCAACAGCTGGTATGGCGGATTTATGCTTTGCGAGTAGTTCTTTTTTTTCTGCTTCTGATAAGGCAACTTCTTTATATCCATTTTCTTGTAACGTTTTGATAGTATTATAATAAGAATTCTTCGCACCTTTATAATTAGAGCCTGGTTCATAGGCATCATAATATTTTGGTTGAGTGTCAACGCCTTCATAATCTTTGTCTATAACGTTATTACAATAGTTCTTCAATCCTTTTTTATAAGCATCAATACAAGACACTATCCTACGTTTATAGCCACGCTCAGTAGAAAAATATTCATGATAATATTTGGGGGTATTTGTATTGGGTTTTAAAGGAATTGTCAGCGCTTGTGATGCATCATTTTGGTTGTCATCAATATTTAGATTTAAAATGTTTTTAAAATAATCTTTCGCATAAGGGAATAGATTTTCTGCTTTATCGGGCGAGGTTAACCAGTTGCTTGTCGGGGTAAAATCCGCTATTTTTTCGTTATATGCATCGGTTAATTTTTTCTCTATTTCCCGTTCGTGCTCTAAAAAGGCATTATTGATGGGGTCAAAGTTCCGCAATCGTTGAGCATTAAGCTCTTCGGCTATACCGAAGGTGTCTTCTAACACTATGCAGCCGATTTTACATTGATATGTTTGTTCCAGTTTTTCTGATACGTCTTTTATGGCGGCTAAATCTCTTTTATGCGAGTAGTCATAAAATTCATGGGCACTTGGAAAACGTACATTAAAATCTTTTTTCTCAAATAAAAACTCAGGTAAATAAGGTGCTTTATTTTCGTCGAGTAAATCGTTGAAAGCAAAGCTACGCCCGTCGGTTAATGAGCTCGGATCTTTACGGGTGCTGTCGTTAATGGTTACTTTAGTGAAACGCTTTAAATCTGCTTCAGGCGAGCGGTAATAATCTTCTACTTTTTTTGACCAAGCCCGACGGCTGTAAGCTATCCATACTGTGGCATTTAATACATCGATATTGGCAAAAATGGCTGGTATATTGTGATTCATTTTGGTGCATTGTTTGGCTAAGTCTTCAATTTCGTATTTTTTCATATAGTAAATGGAACGATGCCTTAATGCGCCTTCTGATGTTACTTCATAACCCAGTAATTTCCTTTCACCGTCTTTTTCCATTAATACATAAACATAACCTTTACGTAACATCCTTAATGCGTATTTATGTTGCGTTAACTCGCCTGCTGGTCGCCTATCGGTTAATTTAGGAACACCTTGCGACCAATCTTTGCTGCTGTCAACCCGTGGATTTATTACCGATTGGCGAACTAAAAAAAACGGCATACCATTACGTTGACACGTGCCACACCCACTGTTTGACATGGCTGAGGTGTTTTTTGCTTCTTCATAAATACGGCTATCAAATTTTTTCATTCGGTATTCCTTACATTATTCTGCAATTTCGAGCTTACTTAGATGATTTGCTAATGTGCCTGGCTCTTCTTTTGCTTTTTCAATTGGGGCTTTTAGTTGGTTTTGAATGGATAAATTGGGATAATTCATTAACGTTAGCGCTAAAGAGAATTTATCATAAGTATCTTCTAACCCTGCTGTTTTTGCTTCATAGTAATATTCAGCTAATTGTAATATGTCATTATCTTGAATGTTTTTATTTTGCTTTTGACATATGTTTTTCCAAGCAGTTGTCAACTGATACAGTTTGGCAGATTCTTTCAGGTAAAATTTAACTTCTTCTGTAACCCAAATTTCGTATGGCTCCGGGGTATGATCCAACGACTGAATAACCTGTAAGCGATTGGTAAATGAGGTGAAACAGTAGGTGCTACAACAATTTAATAAACTAGGTAACCAATCTGAACAAATTTTGTTACCTTCTAACATTAAATACATTTTAAATGGTTCGTAAAAAGGAACAAAATGGGTATGAGTGAATTTTGTTAATTTTAATCCTATATCAATCAGTTGTTCACTTAACGTTTTAGGATTGTTTTTGCTAACGATACATGCCGAAATATAGCGCCTTTGTAGTGAGCCATCATCTTGCAGTTCATTACTAATATGATGTAATAATTTTTCGTTTATAGGTTCGTTAGGTTTTGCAATAACAATTAATTTAGGGCAATGTTCTAAATCGTGCGCAAGATTCGTTCTTGGTACCACTTGGATTGCTTCTTTTCCTAAATTTTCTTGCAAGCTTTGAATAGATAATACATGAAAATAACTTAGCGAAACTAGATTATCAATTAATAAATATCGGTACTGTTTACGTGCACTTTCATTATCTAATAAGTTGAACAACTTTTTTTCCATTGTTTTTATCCTTAAAAATTTTTATATTTATCTTATTAGAATTATTGGTTATAGGTTATGTATTTTCCCATTTTTATAAAAATAATCAAGTGGTTCTGTAGTAAACTTGGGGATTTTAGGTGTTAATGCATTGAATTCCATATAACATCTTTCCGTTTTTAAAATTATTATCATACCTTTAATTCATTACTATCTTGTGGCATATACAAGAAAATAGGGGCGCTTCCTTCTATATTTCTTTTTTCTCCTTTATTATTTTTTACTTTCTATTTGTCTATTTTTTAAGTTATTCTATTAAACATGCTATAAATCTTTTTAGATTTATAGCTTTTCTACTAGCCTTTAGTCACTGGCTATATTACTTATCTAAATTACTAAGCTAACTTATGGAATATGTTATGAAAAAATTAATATCAGTATTATTCTTATGTAGTTTGTATTGTAGTAATAGTTACGCCGATGAAAGTCGACATAGTTTCCTAAAACAAGCTGAAGCAAAAAGTGATAGCAAATTTACCGAGTATAAAGCTAAATTAGGTGATGATACTTTTTTATCATTCTTTGTTGATAGTCAAGAGCAAAAAGCCGTTCCCGTTTTATTTATAGGTGGCCAAAAATACCAACCTTTAAGTATCAAATACTGTATGAAAGATTCAGATGAATGTTGGCGTCAAATCATCTATCACAATTCACTTTCTCATATTACTTATAACTTTGATAAACCTGAAAATAGAAAAGATTTGCTAAAATTAAAAATTGAATATATCGATAATAATCAGCTAGCTGAAACGGATTTTTTCCAAGCCCCCCTAACTGGTTCACTACCTGATGGTGATGACGACTATGACCCTTATATTCTTTGGCAATCTGATTTAAGCAGTTATTAATTACGACCAATAATAAGTGGATAGCAAAATGGAGTTAATATAATTTTGAGCTAAAAGGTTTTTACTTAGGCTTTTATCTTGTTAATTATTTTAGCTTACTTTTCTTGTTGGTAATCTGATAGTGTTGTTTCTTAAATCTTAATAAGACTAATTATCAGAGTCAGATAAAACATTTTCGCCGATTAATGCCGGCGAAAATGTTTAGTAAGTTGAAACAATAATAAGTTAAGCAAAGCCTTTTAAGCCAACCACATGTACGTGCTCTTGGTTATTGATGACTTTACGTACTAGTTTATATGTTGTGCCTTTTTCTGGGCTGATGTTTTCTGGAGCAGCAATGATTAGTTGCATTTCTAATCGTTCACAAAGCTCAAACAGTGTTGCAATAGACTTGGCATCCAATCGAGCCGCTTCGTCTAAGAATAGTAGACGACACGGAGAGATATCTTTATTACGCAAACGCTTGGATTCTTCTTCCCAACTTTGAATCACCATAAGTAAGATAGACATCCCCGTACCAATTGCCTCACCCGTCGATAATGCACCGCTTTCAGCACGTAACCAACCATCTGCACCTCGATTCACTTCAACATCCATTTCTAGGTAGTTGCGATAATCGAGTAATTCTTCACCAATATTTTGAGCCGTTCGTTGCCCCATATCAATATGTGGATTTAAACGTTGATAGAGTTTAGCCAAGGCTTCTGAGAAGGTAATACGATTATTACTAAATAAATCTTGATGTTCATTTTGCTCATCGGCAAGTGCTGCCAAAAGTGTTGAATGAGCTTCGCGAACATTAACATTTAAGCGCACGCCATTAACTTGACCAAATGCTACTGCTTGTAATCCTTGGTTAAGCATACGAATACGATTTTGTTCACGCTGTATGGTTTTACGAATAATATTAGATACACTCTTCGAGCTAATTGCCAGTTGCTGTTCACGTGAAGTCAATTCTTCTGTTAATCGTGATAATTCAATTTCCATCTGTTCAATGGCTTCAATTGGATCGTCAGTTTTAACAATATCTTGGCGAATTCGTTCACGCAAATGGGCATAAACAGCAATATAGAATTGGATTTTACGTTCTGGGCGTTTTGGATCTTCTGATAGTCTTAATACATCCCGTAAATGTTCATTGTCATTAACAGCCAAGCGTAACGAACCTAACGCTTTATCTGACATAGAACGTAGTTCATCAGCACTTAAGTAGGCAAGTTCTCGGCGATGTAGCCGACGTTCAACACTATTTTCTTTTACTAAACGTAATACTAAACACCAACCTGATTTAGCTTGTACTACCTGTTCGCGTAGTTGTTTATAATCTCGCAGTGTTTGAGTTAGCCGTTTTTGTAGTTGTGTCATTTCGCTTTCGCACATAATGAGTTGCTTTTCAAGCGATGTGCAATGCTGACGATTGTTATTTAATTTTTGATGGATTTCATCACGCCTTAATCGTGCACGTTCTTCAGTGTTCGCATCGGCTTTAACACCAATTTGTTCAATTTCTTTATGGAGTTCATTTAACATGTCACGTTTGGTTTCAAAAGCACTTTTTAATGAAGCCAGCGTTTGATTGTATTGATTATACTTATCTTGATACTGCTGCATTTGTCTACGTGCTTCTGTTCTTTGTGCTTCAACCACTTCCAATCGGTCACGCAATTTTTCGTTCAAATCAGTATTTTCATTTAGCATTCCAGCCGAGTCTTCATAACTAAAGTGGGCTCGACGTTGCATTACTTCCGTTAAGGCAAAAACTTGTTGGCGGATGGTTTGTTGCTGTGCTTTAACCGTATTGTATTGTTCACGTAATGCTTCGTTCTGCTCTGGATCACTTTGTAAAACAGCCAAAATTGGTTCAAGTTCTGAAACGGTATTGCAATTACGGTTAACATATTGCGCAGATTCTTGTGCTTGTGCAACTTGTTCACGTAAATCGTCAACTCTATCAGCCAGATCATCATCAGCTAATAAATGCATTTGTGCAACCAAGCGATTTACGGTTGCTAATTGTTCTTTGCAGTTAGTCACTTGTTGCTGATTTTGTTTATCAATACTTTCTTGAGATGATAATTGGCGTTCAAGTTCGGTGCGTCTTGCCGTTAATTTTTGCGCTTCAGCTTCAGGGTCGATATCAAAAGCCACCGCTAAATGTTGACCGATAAATTGCCCAACATTTTGTTCAATACGTTGTAATTTTTGTAAATCAAATGAGATAGTTGCATAACGCTCATGTAATTCATCACGTTCGTGAGATAATTTTTCAAGGTGAATCTCACGAGCAGCACGACCAAATAGTGGTACTTTAGGAAAACTTGAAAATCGCCATTGACGATCGCCCGTTTTGACAAGTACCGCTTTATTCATCTCTTCACAATCAAAAACACTATCATCAAATGATGCAGGATCACCTTCAATAAAATAGATATCTTCTGGGTAATCTTCATCACTTGTAGTAAGACTTTCTAATTGCTGTTTAACTAATGATAAATCTGGCACCACAATGGCTTGTCTTGAAGGACCATATAATGCAGAAAAGTAAGGTGCATCATCAATTGTTACATCTTCATAAATTTCCGAGAGTAATACCCCATTAAATCGCTCTGCTAACAAAGACAAGCGACCATCATCAACACCGCTAGGTTGATTTAGTTGCTCAATTTGAACATCTAATTGATTTCGTCTAAAGCTAATTTGATCCCGTTCAGTAACAAGTTGGCGTTCTTGTTCAAGCAGTTGTTGCATGTGTTGCGTAACTGCTTGACTATGACTAAACACTTGACCAGTTTGTTCTTGCAATGAAATTAATGTATCTTGAGCTTTTAACCATAACGGTGCTTTTTGTCGATATTCAGTAAGCTTCGATTGAATTTGTTCAAGCTCTTGTCTAAATTCAATACGCTTTTCACTTGATTCGTTAGCCCGTTCGGCACTTTCGTCTAATTGCAATTCTAGCTCTTGTTTTAATTCATCTAATTGATCGTAATTAACTTGGCGATCAATATGCTTACAAAATTGTGTTAATAATGATTCAGCTTCTTTTTGTTCAAAGAGTCGTTGTTCTAGTTCATCAAGTTGTAGTTGTAAATGTTCGGCCTGCTGAGCTTGATAACATTGTGAAGGCCACTGTCTTAGTGCTTCTTTGGCTGCAGCAAACGCTTCACTGCGAACCACATCACCCACTAATTTCACCACTAGTTGATAAGCTCTATCAAATTGATTAATCGCTGCATCAGATACACTTAATTTTTGTTCAAGCTCAAGAACTTGTTCGGTGATTTCTTTTTGTTTTTCATCAAAAAACGTAAAGTGTTCTTCGATATTGCTAATATCTAGTTTTGGTAATTGACATAGCAACTGAGCATTTTTTAGTGCCTGTAAAGCCTGTTGGTATTGAATTGCTCGTGTTTGTTGAACATCCAGTGCTTGTTGGTAATCAGCTAATTGAGTCTTGATTTCGTCAACTTCTTGCTCGGTTTGTTCTACTTGATCACGATAGGTTTGATACTGTTCATTCGCTTCAAGCACCACTTCGTTTTGTTCTTCAAGCTTTAAGTTTAAATCATCTAAATCAGATTGGTAGCGGTCGATCTTTTCTTGTTGGCGTAGCGCTGTTTGCGTAAGATTTAGGTGATCGTTGGCTGCTTGTAAATCGGTTTCTAAATCGCTTTGCGCATCTTGATGTTCTTTAAGTTCTTTCGCCATTTCAATTTGGCGGTATTGATTGCTAATAAGTAGATCTTGCGTTTTAAACATATCGCGACGTAAGCCAAGCACAGATTCTATATGAATTCGGCGCTCGTTAGCATGGCGCATATAATCAGACGCTACATAATTAGTTGATTCAGTAATTAAGTGTTTAAATAAGTCACGATCCGATTGAGTTACTCGAATCGCTTCTAATGTCATGCGGTTTTCACGAAGTGCAGCTTCCATATCTTGGAAAGCTTTGCGCACTCCACTGTTTTCTGGTAATAAATAATCACGTAGTGATCGGGTAATTGCGCTTGAAATCCCGCCATAAAGTGAAGCTTCAATCAAGCGATAGTATTTACTACGATCAGATGATGAGCGCAGGCGCTTAGGCAATACACCAAAATCAAACATAACCGAATGGTAGTCAGTTATGGAGTTAAATTGTTTGAAGATAACACCTTCTATAGATTCAATTTTTTCTTTTAACTCTGGTAGCGATAAAATCCTAGCCTGTTTATCATTTAATCTTTCTGTTACCAATTCTGTTGGGCTGATACCAACAGCTAAACCTTGCAGTAGAAATGGTTTGATATCGACTTTTTTGTCCCGCCCTGCCACTTGTTGTAAACGTACACCACAAATTATGCGCTGATTACGAGAATTGATTACATCGAGCATAGAGTAACAAACACCCGGTTTTAATTTACCATGTAAACCTTTATCACGTGAACCTGATGTTGCCCCTGCTTCGGTTGTGTTTCTAAAGTGTAATAAAGTTAAATCTGGAATTAATGCTGTAACAAATGCCGCCATAGTGGTTGATTTACCCGCTCCATTACCGCCCGATAGCGTTGTCACTAATTGGTCAAGCTCAAAAGTTCGCGCAAAAAAACCATTCCAGTTTATCAAAGTTAATGAGTGAAATTTACCGTGTCCAATCATGATTATTCAGTCTCCTCATTAACATCTTCATCTTGTTTTTGTTCTTCATTATTATCATCTAAAATAAGTGATGATTCGATTTTGATTGCTTCGCCATCTCGGATTAAGCGTAGTTGCGCTTCTTGTGCATCATCACTACTGCGCACATCGGCACCAAAACGGAAAATAGTCTCGTTGATGCGAAAGCGGCTACTGTCATTGCCTACAATAAAAAATATCATTCCTAATCGACGCAAGCGGTTTAATGCCGTTTTTACTTTATCAAACAGTTTTTGACGATCTAAATCTGAACCTGTTGAACGCTGGTTCACTAATTTAAGTAATTTTCCTTCGTCCGCGAGTGAAACCAACTCATCAAACAGTTCTTGTAAGGTAAAGACACCTTCATGTGCAAGCCGTTCAGGGCTTAAATATAAGTAACAAAGCACTTTGCCAACAAGCATATCAAGTTCCGATAAGACCGAACGTGGAATCAATGTTGTTGAACGAGGACGAAGATAGAAAAATCCTTCTGGCGCACGAATTAGCTCCACATTGTAACGTTGGTAGAATTGTTCAAGCTCAAGCTGAAAATCCATTAAAAAAGCATGATGATCAAGTTCATCAATGCCAATATGACGCCCTGAGCGTAATAAACTATCAAGCTCAGGGAAAATAGGATTAGCAATCGCTTGTGCCAATTTAACTGGCATATATTTATCGATAGAGGTCTGTGAACTTGTCGCAACGCGTTCCATAACGTCACCTAGATGATGAGTGGTTTGTTCAGTTTTTAAATCTTTAGTATCTGTTGATGACATGTGCTTGTACCTTAGCTCCATAATCGTTAATAGGTTTCCATTCGGCAGGGATACCGAGCAAATCATTTTCAGCAATACCTAGACGAATAGCTTGATCGATAAATAGTCTTGCAATATCAAAATGTTGTTGTCTAGGGAACTGCTTTAGATAGCTATGAATAGCAGTACTCATATCAAGCGGTTTATTTTCTTGTTTAAAGACCAATAAGTTTTGTTCTATATGTGTAATAATATGCTCTTGAATCTCGTCAACCATTTCAAATTCAAGTTCAGGTGGTAATTCACCAGTTACTTCTGCTTCGTGTAATGCTAGTTCTTCATCACGCATATCAAGCAGACGGTTCGCATTTGCATAAGTGAGTGACCATGGTAAATCAAAATAACCTTGAATGGATTTGCGCAATCGCTGTGAAAAGACTCGATTTTTATCTAAATCAATAGCAGTACGAATAAATTTGTGAACGTGCCTGTCATATCCTATCCATAAATCTATTGCTTTTTGTCCCCAGCCAATAATGCGATCAAGTTTACCTTGCAGGTCAATAACTACGTTGTTGATTTTATCTAGATTAGGGTTATCTAATGTTGCATCTTGTATTAGAAGTAAGCTTGCTTGTAACTTATCACCAGCGGCAGCTAAAGTATCTTGCAGTTCACGAAGTGTTTGTGATGTTTCTGTCAGTAATCCTTCACAACTGCTAATTGCCGCTTGCCAATCTTGACTTAATAATGCAGAGATGTTTTGTTTAACATCGGCTTGTTGTCCATCCATCACTCGTTGAGTGATATCAATACTGTCAAAAATTTCAGCAACTGAATATTTTAACGGAGCAAAGACATTTCGGTGCCAATACAAATCATCACCACCTTCAAGGGCTGCATCTGCAGCACGTTTTAACTCTTGTGCAACAATAGAAAGTTGGAGAGATAAACGTAAGGTAGAAAATTCTCGTTGGCGGATATAATAATCACTAATGCCAATTCCTAACGGGGTTAAACGATAAATTGAGAAACCGTCAGTCATTTCACTTGCAAAACGTGTGATTAGGCGTTGGCGTACTAAATCATTAATAGCATTATTGCCGCGAACCGCTATCGTGTCTTCACTCTGTTCAAAAATCTGCGAAACATGCCTAAATGCATCGATTAATTCAGATTCAGTCATTTCGCCATCAAAACGCTCGCTATTTAATACAGCAATAGCCAATAAAAAAGCTAACCTTTCCACAGGTAAAGCAATCGAAAAGTCATTCTTTTTTGCCCAAGAGACCAGTTCTGGCACTGATTGGGAAAAATCAATCATAGCGGTTCCTTAATTAAAGATACTTAATTACAAAAAGCACTTTAAAAATAATATGATAAATACAATATAGAGTTATATGACAAAATTTTACTTATTATATAACAATTTGTAGTACTTAAAAATAGCCAAACTTAAGATTTATTATGAAATGACTTAATATAAAAAGTAATTTTAATCGCATTTATTTATTATTTTTATTAGTCTAAATAGATGATGGCTAATAAATTCATAACCAATTAATATTTAAAATTATTTTTAATGTATTTTAATTGCTGTATCAGTAATTGTTAACATTATTTATCACTTGAACAATAATGATCATCGTTTTTATTTAAAGAAAAATAGCTATGCGTAAATTATTAATTTTGGTGTTATCATTCTCCATTATTTGCTTAATACCATAATCTGTTTCTGCTCACGGGATTTAAATTGTAAATTGCCTTGTTCAAAAACAAATTATTTTGGAAGAAAACTTTTAAGTCGTGGTTACGAACCTATGCTGTAAAAACAACTGAGCATCTTTACCTAGCGCTAAAGTAGCGCATGGAAATTATGTAACAGTTGAACCGCCACCAAAACATCTATAATAACAATTAGTATTAACCGCTAAATTTAAAAAATTTTAGATTAAATGGGTTAGGTTTTGCCCGATACGTAGTATTTTTTATAATTCAGCATGAGCCGGCCGCGGTATAAAGAAACTTGAGATTAATGCCAATACAGTAATAATCAATCCTACAAACATTCCATTAAAGTAACCTAGCATTGAATGAGCGTTGAGCATTTGAATGGCAGGCAATAATGCAAAGCTTAATCCGGCACCCAAATTAAATGCTCCAGCATTCATACCTGGTAAAAAACCTAAATTTTCTTTTGGTGACAAAATAACACCAAGACCATTAAGAATAATATTGACCATTCCTGCATAAAATATACCTAAAGCAATTACTCCAGATGCTAAAATAATTAAGGAGTTAATACCATAAAACATAATCACTAAGATACTAATGATACAACCCAATAACCCAAATTGAAGCACATTGTTATAACCTAAAGTTGGGGCTAACCGACCTGCAAAAGGGCCAACTAGCCATCCAATTAAAGCATAAGGTGTTAATAAGATTAGTGATGCTAAATCGGGATCCAATCCAAACCCTATTTCATTGTTTTGTGCAATTGACATGACTAAACCATTAACTATCGCAAAAATACCTGTCATAATAAGAATTGTTGTGAGCAATAAAGACCAAGTTTCACGCCTTTTTAGATGGATCGTTGTGACTAATGGATGTAAAACGCTTTTTTCAGTATACCAAAACAAGATAAAACAAATAGTAGCAAATACGCTTAATCCTATAATTTTAAAGTAATTAGCACTAGCAACGTTTCCTGCCTCATTAAGTGCAAATAAAAGAGCTGCAATAGCTGAGACTAACAATATCACACCAAGCCAATCCATTTTAGTATCAACCGAAGGTTTTGATTCAGGAGCAAAACGAAAAACTAAATAAGTGGAAATTGCTGCAACAATCGCTATTACCCAAAATACAGCTCTAAAACCCAAATGCGTTGCTATTATACCGCCAGCAATAGCATCGATACCTGCAATACCACCATTTACTGCAGTTATGATTCCCATCAACATGCCATATTGTTTTACATCTTTTACTGCATAATTTAGCATTAACAAACAAAGCGGAACTACTGGCCCTGAGATACCTTGAATAATTCGTGCGACACATAACACTTCAATATTAGGGGCAATTGCAGCCAATACTGTACCTAATGTCATAACTGAAAGCATTACCATTAATACTTTTTTTCGACCTTTTATGTCGCTTAGTCTTGGTAAAAATAATGAGAATAATGCCGCTGCCGTAAAAAATGCCGTTTGCGATAAGCCAACTTCAGCGTCATTGGTACCTAAATCTTTAGCTATAGTGACCAATACTGGGCTTAACATGCTTGCATTAAGTTGAAATGCGATACAAGCCGCAAGCAATGTAAACATCAAAGTTAAGATGCTATTTTTTTTCTGGCTTTGTTTTGCCATATTTTTACCTCGTTAGTGCTTTTGAAATATTAGCGATTAAACTCAAAAACCAGAATTACCAAGTATTGCTGTTAGTCACTTTTAATTTACTTTTAAATAAATAATATAAAAAAATGTTACAAATATACTTATTGTTAAGATTCCGCTGAATTTAATATCGATCAGAATATTTTTCATCAAGTTAACATTATTTATGTCTTGTTTTTTAACTTACTCATATCGATGAGTCTACTTTGATACAAAGCTTAGGCTCATGCATAACTTTAGTAGTTAAATGGGAATAAGCAGAGTCAATCCAATTAGTTTGAAGGCAAAAATAGAAGAAAAACTTAATTTTTGACCAATCTAAGTTAGTTTTGTGGTCACTTGAGTTTATTTTCCCCATAATGACGTAATCACAATGATTGCAAGGTAAATATTTTAATTTTTATTTAAAGATTTAAAATCCAATTATTATTAAAAATAATAATAAGTTTTCGATAATAAAAATTAAATTCTCTATTAGTACTGAAGCTATTTTATGCTAGAATCGAATGACATTAACAATTTATCTTTAACATAAGGACGTAACGAAATGCATATCGGTATACCTAAAGAACGGTTAACCAATGAAGCTAGAGTTGCAGCAACTCCCCAAACTGTTGGACAACTGTTAAAACTTGGCTTTACAGTCTCTGTAGAACAAGGGGCAGGACATGCTGCTCATTTTGAAGACCAAGCTTTTATTGATGCTGGAGCCATAATTCAAAATACACAAGATATTTGGCAAAATGATTTAATTCTGAAGTTTCATGCACCAACCGATGATGAAATTTCTTTAATGAAAGAGGGAGCAACCCTCATCAGTTATATTTATCCAGCTCAACATAAAGAGCTATTAGAAAAACTCGCCACTAAAAATATCAATGTAATGGCAATGGACTGTGTACCACGTATTTCACGCGCACAATCTTTAGATGCATTGAGTTCAATGTCTAATATTGCTGGTTATCGTTCAGTTATTGAAGCTGCAAATCAATTTGGTCGATTCTTTACAGGTCAAGTTACCGCTGCAGGTAAAGTGCCTCCCGCTAAAATATTAGTTATTGGGGCAGGTGTTGCAGGTCTTGCAGCCATTGGCGCAGCGGTGAGTTTAGGGGCAATTGTTCGTGCTTTTGATACTCGCCCTGAAGTTGCCGAACAAATTAATAGTATGGGTGCCGACTTTTTAGAATTAGATTTCGAAGAGGAAGCAGGTTCTGGTGATGGTTACGCTAAACAAATGTCTGCTGCCTTTATTGAGGCTGAAATGGCCCTTTTTGCTGAGCAAGCCAAAGATGTTGATATCATTATTACAACTGCGCTTATTCCAGGCAAACCTGCACCAAAACTTATTTCGAAAGAAATGGTTGAGTCAATGAAACCCGGCAGTGTTATTGTTGATTTAGCTGCATTAACTGGTGGTAACTGTGAGTTAACTAAACCGGGCGAAGTTTTCGAAACAAATAACAACGTAAAAATTGTTGGTTATACTGATTTAGCTAATCGTATGCCAGCTCAAGCATCACAACTTTATGGTACAAATATTGTTAACCTACTAAAACTGCTTGCTAAAGAAAAAGACGGTAATATTGATATCAATTTTGATGATGTTGTAATTCGTGGTGTAACTGTGGTTAAAGATAAGGAAATTACTTGGCCAGCTCCTCCAATCCAAGTATCAGCACAACCGCAGAAAAAAGAAGCAATACCTGCTGTTGCTAAACCAGAACCCAAAGTAATGGAACCCCATAAAAAATATGGGCTTTTAGCATTAGCGATCATTGTTTACTTTTGGCTTGCTAACTCTGTTCCTGAAAGCTTTCTAGGACACTTTACCGTATTTGCACTATCTTGTGTTGTTGGTTACTACGTAGTATGGAATGTAACGCATTCTTTACATACGCCACTAATGTCGGTAACAAATGCAATTTCTGGGATTATATTAGTCGGTGCAATATTACAAGTCGGCGATGATAATGGCTTAACTACGGCAATTGCCTTTGTTGCTATTTTGATTGCTAGTATCAATATTTTTGGTGGGTTCTTTGTTACTCAAAGAATGCTGAAAATGTTCCAACGCGGCAAGTAAAGGAGAGTATAAATTATGAGTAATGGAATCATTCAAGCAGCCTATGTTATTGCTGCATTACTTTTTATCTTTAGCTTACGAGGTCTTTCTAACCAAGAATCTGCAAAATCTGGTAATATTTACGGTATGATTGGTATGGCAATCGCACTTATTGCAGCAATTGCAAGTATTAAAGGTGGATTACACTGGATAGTGATAGCCATGATAATTGGTGCATCTATTGGCTTATATCTTGCGAAAAAAGTTGAGATGACTCAAATGCCAGAACTTGTTGCACTACTTCATAGTTTTGTCGGTATGGCAGCAGTTCTTGTTGGTTTAAACAGCTTTTTAGACCCTCACATTCAAAATTTTCAAGGTGGAGAGTTAACTGTACATTTAGTAGAGATTTTTGTCGGTGTTTTTATCGGTGCAGTAACCTTCTCTGGTTCTGTTGTTGCATTTGGTAAATTAAATGGACGCATTAGCTCTAAACCTCTTTCTATTCCTAATAAACATTATTGGAATTTAGCGGCTATCGTTGTTTCTATAATATTGATGTTTACCTTTATTGAAGTAAAAAGTGGAGCAGGGGCACTAATTAGTCTGTTAATTATGGCAATAGTGGCATTTGTATTTGGTTTCCATCTTGTTGCTTCAATTGGCGGTGCTGATATGCCAGTAGTAATTTCAATGCTAAACTCTTATTCTGGTTGGGCTGCTGCAGCTGCAGGCTTTATGCTTGGTAATGATCTTTTAATTGTCACTGGTGCGTTAGTGGGTTCATCTGGTGCAATTCTTTCCTATATTATGTGTAAAGCAATGAACCGTTCATTTATTAGTGTTATTGCTGGTGGGTTCGGCAGTGATGGGAGTTCAGCTAGTTCAACAGATGAAGAACAAGGTGAATACCGCGAAATGCAACCTGTTGAAGTAGCTCAAACATTAAAAGAAGCCCGTTCAGTGATTATTGTTCCTGGTTACGGTATGGCTGTAGCACAAGCTCAAGCAGCTGTAAGCAATATTACTGAAAAACTACGTGATATGGGTATAGAAGTTCGTTTTGGTATTCACCCAGTAGCAGGACGTTTACCGGGGCATATGAATGTATTATTAGCAGAAGCGAAAGTACCATATGATATCGTGCTTGAAATGGACGAAATTAATGACGACTTTGTAGATACTGATGTTGTTTGGGTTATTGGTGCAAATGATACCGTTAATCCTGCAGCAGAAGAAGATCCAAATAGCCCTATTGCTGGCATGCCCGTTCTTGAGGTTTGGAAAGCAAAAACAGTTATCATTTCTAAGCGCTCGATGAATACTGGTTATGCAGGCGTGCAAAATCCATTATTCTTTAAAGAAAATAGCTATATGCTATTTGGTGATGCTAAAGATAGCGTTGAGAAAGTATTACAAAATCTTTAAGCAAGTATATATCATTATAAAAACTGCAGCAAATACTGCAGTTTTTTACTTAATCATATTGAATTGATTAGAAAGTAATGTATTTTTAACATTATAGATAATTATAAGATTTCTTTTTTAAATAACTCTTTATGATAAAGATAGTAAGCCCCACGCGATACCATTCGAAGTTGGAAAATAAGATCTTCAATTAATTTCTGACGCTGTACTGCGTCAAAATCAATGGCATCAGCTCCTGCATTAAACGCAATAGTTACCATTGCTGCTGCTTGTGCTTTGTTATAATGATGTGGCATGTTATTAGCGTTATCAAGATAATCAACTAATTCAACAATAAAATGTTGTATTTCTCGAGCAATAGCTGAACGAAAAGCAGAGGAAGTCCCAGCTTTTTCACGCAATAATAATAAAAAAACTTTAGGGTTTTTATCAATAAACTCAATGAAAGTTGTTACTGAGGTACGTAAAACACTTCCCCCTTTTTCAATACGTTTTCGCGCTTGGCGTAATAATTGACGAAGCGTTAAGCCACTTTCGTCAACCATAGCCAAACCTAATTCATCCATATCTCGAAAATGACGATAAAATGAAGTAGCTGCTATACCTGCTTCACGAGCGACCTCACGTAAGCTTAAACTAGCAAAACCTTGTTCGGCATTAAGCTGGTTGAAAGCCGCGTCAATTAAACTACGACGAGTCTTCTCTTTCTGTTGTGCTCGAATACCACCAGCTTTGCTATTTTTCATTTTATATTTTTAAAACTCATTATATTTTAATACAACCTAAAAAATTAATTACTTGCTTTGAGTAACCTTTCCTTTTCTGCAAATACTTTTGGTATGTGATCACGAATCGTTTTGGCTATTGTTTCATAACGAGAACGCAATGGCGAACCAGGGCGATAAATAAGTTCAATATTACGTGATGGTACAGGTTCAGTACAAGAAATATAGCAAATATTATCACGAGTACGCTCATTGGGCACAGCAAGCTCAGGAAATAAAGTAATGCCACGACCAGCTGAAATCATACTACGTAAAGTTTCAAGACTAGTCGCTTTAAACTGTTTATCTTCTTCAATACCAACTTGAAAACAATATCCCATAGCATGATCACGTAAACAATGACCATCTTCCAACATTAAAAATTTTTGTCCTTTTAAATTTGAAAGATTAATTACTCTTTGTTTCGCTAGTTCGTTATTTGCAGGAACAGCTAAGAACATTGGCTCATCGAATAAAGGCAATTCAATAAATTGCGATGTCTCTTTAACCTGAGCTACAATTGCACAATCAAGCTTACCGCTTTCAAGTTGAGCAACAATCCCCGCTGTTTGTGCCTCATGTAAATATAGTTCCAATTGAGGAAAAGATTCATGTAGAACGGTGATAACATGCGGTAATAAGTAAGGCGCAATAGTAGGAATTAGACCTATATGCATTGGCCCTGACATTTCTTCACCTTGTCGGCTAGCCATTTCTTTTAAAATTTGAATATTACGTAAAATTTCTTTAGCTTGTTCAACAAGCATCATACCAGTTTGAGTAAATAATACTTTACGACTAGTACGCTCTAATAACATTACACCAAGCTCATCTTCTAATTTTCTGATCTGTCCACTTAAGGTTGGTTGACTTACATTACAAGCATCAGCTGCTTTGCGAAAATGACAGAATTCAGCTAACGAAACAAAATATTCTAAATCTCGAATATTCATAATGCCCCCAATAAATTATCAGTTAATGGTATATACTCAAGTAATTTTGGGAAATTAATTGCAGCATTAAAATTAACGATAAAAATGTTCTTTGATACATGGTTAACGCTTTATCTCTTGGTGGAAATTATTGTTTCCCTACAATTAACTCAAAAAAAATTAAGTATTAGTTTGTATGATTTATAATCAACTCCATGATATTACATAGATATGAACGAAATTTAACATGTCATTTTGGTTAAGTGATATTACTACATTGCTGTATATAAATAAATGCTAATGTTAATAATTGTGTTTAAAAAATCCATTTGAAAATTTATCTATTACCAGTGCTATTAAACATATTTAACTTTTAATAATCTATAATACTCATTAGAAGATCCATGGAAACTTAATGATAATTAAGTTATACTCCAATGTTATATTTTGTTTCTTATCAAACATTATTTTTGGGGTGTACTATTTTTAAACAAGTTTCTCAATTTTATCGTAAGATGTTTTGTCATAAAAAACGCCAAGAGCCAAATTATGTGTCCATTTCACGTAATGAGCATAACATTTCACGTAATAATATTAATGAAAATGCATTAAAAGTTCTTTACCGATTAAACAAACACGGTTACGAATCTTATTTAGTAGGTGGTTGTATTCGAGATCTTTTATTAGGAAAAACGCCTAAAGATTTCGATATTGCGACAAATGCTACCCCAGAACAAGTTCAAAAAATCTTTCGCAACTGTCGTTTAGTTGGAAGACGATTTAGACTTGCTCATATTATGTTTGGCAAAGAAATCATCGAAGTTGCGACTTTCCGTGGCACTCTTGGCGATCAAGAAGAACAAAATAATACATTAAAACGTTCACAATCAGGTATGCTATTACGTGATAATGTTTATGGAACAATAGAGCAAGATGCGGTACGACGCGATTTTACCATGAATGCTCTTTACTATAGTATTAAAGATTTTACTTTACGTGATTATTGTGGCGGATTAAACGATATACAAAATGGAGTTATTCGATTAATTGGTGATCCTCAAACACGTTACCGAGAAGATCCCGTTAGAATGCTAAGAACAGTAAGATTTGCAGCTAAGTTGAATATGACCATTGAGCCAGCTACTGCAGAACCAATTAAAAGCTTAGCACCGTTGCTAATGAATATACCTTCCGCTCGACTGTTTGATGAGTCACTTAAATTATTACAGGCGGGTCATGGATATGCTACTTATCTCCTATTAAGAGATTATCACCTTTTTGAGCAGCTTTTTCCTATTATTGATCGCCTATTTACTAATAATAAAAATAGCCACTTAGAAAAAATTATCGAGCAAGTTTTAAAAAATACTGATTATCGCATTGCCAATAATAAGCGTGTTAATCCAGCATTTTTATTTGCAGCATTTTTTTGGTATCCAGTCGTAGAACAAACGCAATTAACCTGTATTGAAAGCGGGTTACAATTTTATGATGCTTTTTCTATGGCTATTAACGATATTTTAAGTGAACAATGTCGTGTTATTGCTATCCCCAAACGCTTAACCTCAACAATAGGGGATATATGGAGACTGCAGTTACGAATGAAGAAACGCGATGGCAAACGTGCGTTTACTATATTAGAACATCCCAAATTCCGCGCAGCTTACGATCTTCTCGAAATAAGGGCTTCTATCGAAAAAGGAGAGCTTTTAGCTTTAGCCAAATGGTGGGATGAATTTCAATATAGCTCTGTCGAAAAAAGAATAACTATGGTTAAGCAATTAAGTAAAGCAAAAAGGCGAAGAGTGAAACATTAATTTTTCGTTCGCACTTTTATAAATAACCGTTATAATGTGTTAATTATAAAAATCATAACTACTTTTAATCATTGATGAAAAAATTAACGCCTTCACTTATTGCTATAACCGTTACCTTTTCTTTGTACAACAGTGCTTGTTATGCTATAGCTTTACCTAAAGCTGCTAGCAATAATCCACAGTGCATGATCAATGTTCCTCGATTTGATCGACCTTTAATTAGTGGAGATACTAACAACATTCCTGTAAACGCCGAATCCAATCAATTTGAAGCAATTTATCCAAATATCGCTATTTATCAAGGCGATGTATCGATAATTCAAGGGAATCGTTCCATTAAAGCAAACAAAGTTACTATTGATTCTGAAGGCACTAATAATCGTGTTGTGACCTTAGAAGGGAACATTATCTATCAAGATAATTTGATTCAGATGAAAGGTAATAATGCATCAATGAATCTCAATAACAATAATACCAAAATGAAACCTAGTGAATATCATCTTGTAAACCGACTTGGACGTGGTGATGCCGATGAAATGAAACTTGAGGAAAATCGTTATGTTATTTTAAAAAACGGTAGTTTTACATCTTGCCCAATCAATGATAGCACTTGGAGTATTAAAGGCTCCACTGTTATTCATGATAATAAAGAACAATTGCTTGAGGTTTGGAATGCGATATTTCGTGTTGGTAAAATTCCTGTATTATATTCACCATATTTACAATTACCAACAGGAGATAAACGCCGTTCCGGTTTATTAATGCCAGATATAAGTTATGACAGTGTTGATGGCGTTGACTTTTCTATTCCTTTTTATTGGAATATTGCGCCAAACTATGATGCCACTTTTAAACCAAGAGCTCTTGAAAAACGAGGTCTTCAAATACAATCTGAATTTCGTTATTTAAATGAATTAGGGTTAGGTACATTAGCATTTGACTGGCTGCAACATGATAGTAAATATAATAAAGATAGAAAAAATGGGTTGAACGGAAATGATTATGATAATAATCAACATCGTTGGTTATTTTATTGGAAAAATGAAGAATTAATTAATTATCATTGGCGGCTTAAAGTAAATGCTTCGCGCGTCAGTGATAATCAATATTTGTCAGATTTAAGCTCTGAATATATACCACAAACAGCTGGATACCTTTCTCAGCTTTACCAAATTGGTTATAACGATGAAAATTGGGATATTAAATTAAGTCATTTAAACTTTCAAACTTTCCATTCAGTTGCGAAAGATAACCTTTATCAAACTCAACCACAGTTAGATATGACTTATTATAATTATGAGTTAGGACCTTTTAAATTTAAGACTTTTTCTCAAATAACACATTTTGTAAGTCCAAGTAAAAACGATCCGAAAACATGGCGGGCCCACATTGAGCCAACACTTAACTACACATTAACCAATGCTTGGTCAACATTATCAACTGAAGTGGGCTTTATGGCAACGCACTACAATCAAGATTTAAAGCAAGAATATGATAAAAATCAAGATAATAGTGATAAAATTTTAGATCGAAATGTCAATCGTTTCATACCTAAAATAGCGGTAGATGGTAAAATCATTTTTGAACGTGATACCACTCTTATTGAAGGTTATACACAAACCTTAGAACCGCGAGTAAAGTACATTTATATACCATATCGCAAACAGTCTAATATTTTAAATTATGATTCATCTTTACTACAGTCAGATTATATTGGACTATTTAGAGATAAACCTTATAGTGGATTAGATCGAATTCCTTCAACCAATAAAATATCTATAGGAGTAACTACTCGTTTTTATGACAATAATAAAGTTGAACGATTTAATTTATCTATTGGGCAAACTACTTATTTTACAAAATCAAGAACAAGTGAGAATAACACAGAATTAGATAGAAATTCCGATACTGGAAGCATAACTTGGGCAACGAACAATTTTTGGCGCATAAATGATGACATGATATTTAGAAGTGCACTTCAATATGATACTCGACTTGATACGATATCTTTGGCAAACACCATTTTTGAATATCAACCATCTAATGATAAACTGGTACAGTTATCTTACCGTTATGCAAACCATAACTATATTGATACAGTTGATAAAAGTTCAACCTATAAAGGATATAAACAAGATATATCACAAGCTGGTATTATGGCATCTTGGCCATTAACTAATACAATTACAGCAGTAGGATCTTACTATCATGATATTAAACTAGGTCAAACAGCAGATAGTTTTATTGGACTACACTACCAAGATTGTTGCTGGGGTGTAACTGTACAATATGGTCGAAAATTAACAGACTGGGAACCTGATACACGTAGCAGCAAATATGAAAATAAATTTTCAATACATTTCGAGTTACAAGGATTAGGTCGTAATAGTGATGCCAGAGCCAAAATGCTAGATTTTGGTAAATTACCTTATGTCACCGCATTTGAGTAAATGTTGTAATAAAAAATATGATTAATAAAGTTATTACTATAATAGTTAATCTATAGCAAAAAAATGAGTTAAATAAATATGAAATTATCAAAACTAATTATTGCTTTAAACTTAAGTATCAGTATTGGTATTTTTGCACCAATATCTATTATATATGCAGCACCTCGGGTTGTTGAACAAGTGGCTGCAGTTGTCAATAATAATGTCATTTTAGAAAGTGATGTTAATGAGATGTTAAAAACTATTAAAGCAAGTTCCGATAAACGAAATTTACCAGATGATAAAATACTTAGACAACAAATCATTGATCGTTTAATTACCGAAAATTTGATACTTCAAACAGCAGCTAAAGCAAAAATAACTGTTAGCGATGATGAAGTAACAGAGGCTATATCTAGAATTGCCGCTGATAACGGTTTAAATATCAATCAGTTAAGAAGCAAACTATCAACTATGGGAATTAGCTATGGTGCTTACCGAGATCGGATACATAATGAGATGCTAATCGAGCAAACACAAATGAGTGAAGTAAAGCATCGAATTAATATTTCCGAAAAAGAAGTTGAAAATTTAGTCAAAGATATATCTCAGCAACTGACTAATAATATTGACGTAAAAATTAGTCATATACTAATTGCGATCCCAGAAAATGCATCAAAACAAAAAATAGATGAAGCAAATGATAAAGCTAGAGATATCATTAATCGAGCCCAGAAAGGAGAAAATTTTGCAAAACTAGCAACTTCATATTCTAATGACACTCTAGCTTTAAAAGGTGGAGATATGGGGTGGCGTAAACTCAATGAACTACCGACAATATTTGAGGAGCGCTTAATACGAGCCCCTAAAGGAAGCATTATTGGTCCAATTCGCTCAGGTGTCGGTTTACACATTCTAAAAGTTAATGATACACGAACTGAAAAACCTAAAGCTATCACAGTTAGAGAAATTAATGCTCGTCACATTTTAATTAAAACTAATGTACTAATAACCGATGAAGTAGCTAAACAAAAATTAAATGATATTAAAAAAGCAATAGTAAATGGTACAACAACTTTTGAAGCAGCAGCTAAAACTTATTCTGAAGATCCAGGCTCTGCAGATAATGGTGGCAACCTTGGTTGGAGCGTTCCAGAACGTTATGATACTGGCTTTAAAAACGGTTTACTCAAACTAAAAAAAGGGCAAATAAGTGAACCCGTTAAATCAGCTTATGGTTGGCATTTGATTCAATTAATAGATACAAGAAAAGTAGATAGAACTGAATTAGCAAAACAAGAGCAAGCTTATCGATTAATATTTAATCGAAAATTCGCTGAAGAAGCACAAGTTTGGATTAAAGAATTAAAAGATGATGCTTATATTAAAATTAAAGGTGATGAAAAGCATGAATAGTCGTGTTCATCAAGGGCATTTTGCCCGGAAACGTTTCGGACAAAACTTTTTACATGATGACTACATTATTAAAAATATTGTTGCGGCTATACAACCTAAAGCTGATCAAGCGTTAGTTGAAATTGGTCCAGGTCTTGCTGCGTTGACCATGCCAGTAAGTAAATATGTGGATCATTTAACTGTAATTGAAATAGACCGAGATTTAGCTAGCAGATTGATTGAAAACCCATATTTAAATAATAAACTAACAGTCATTGAAAAAGATGCATTAGCTTTTGATTTTAATGAACTTTCCAAGCAACTAGGTAAACCATTAAGAGTTTTTGGTAACTTACCTTATAATATATCAACTCCTTTGATATTCCATTTATTTGAATATGCAAATATTATTATGGATATGCATTTTATGCTACAAAAAGAGGTAGTTACTCGTTTAGTTGCAGCACCAAATAGTAAAGATTATGGTAGATTGAGCGTTATGTCACAATATTATTGTCATATCATTCCTGTTTTAGAAGTGCCCCCAACATCATTTAAGCCTGCACCAAAAGTTGATTCAGCAGTGGTAAAATTAATCCCTTATAAAGAAAAACCTTATTTTGTTAAAGATATTAAAATACTTTCGCGAGTGACAACTGAAGCTTTTAATCAACGTCGTAAAACTATTCGTAACAGTTTAGGCAATATGTTTACTGTGAAACAAATAACAGAATTGAATATTGATCCAACTTTACGTGCTGAAAATCTTACTGTAGAGCAATACTGTCAGCTCGCTAATGCATGGATATAATCGTATGGCAAACCTACTTATCGGCGATATTCATGGATGTTATGATGAATTTATGCGATTACTTGAGAAAGTCAATTTTTCATCATCAGATGTATTATGGTTGACCGGAGACTTGGTAGCAAGAGGCCCTAAATCACTTGAAGTTTTACGATTTGTTAAACAAAATAATCAACAGATTCGTTTAGTATTAGGTAATCATGATCTACATTTACTATCCATTTATGCTGAAATTACGTATTCTAAAAAGAAAGATAATCTTAATGATGTAATTGCAGCTCCCGACTATGATGAATTGATGAATTGGCTGCGAAAACAACCTCTTCTTCAAATAGATGAAAACTTAAAGCTCATTATGACCCATGCAGGCGTTTCACCACAATGGGATCTTGAAACACTAAAAAAATGTGCCCATGACCTAAATGTTATGTTATCAAGTGATTCTTATCCTCTTTTTCTTGATAAAATGTATGGTAACTTCCCAAATGAATGGTCATTAAATTTAAAAGGGTTTGATCGATTACGTTACGCTAGCAACGCTTTAACACGTATGCGATTTTGTTATGAAGATGGCCAGCTTGATTTCTATTACAAAAAACATCCTGACCAAGCCCCTGCAAAACTGAAACCATGGTTTTTAATGCCAAGAAAAATTCCTGATGAATATCATATTGCTTTTGGACATTGGGCTGCATTGAATGGTAAAGGAACGCCTGAAAATATTTATGCTCTTGATACAGGATGTTGTTGGGGAGGAAAATTAACATGCTTACGGTTCGAAGATAAAAAATATTTCAAAAAAAGAAACATTGAAACGAAGAATTTAGATAAACTTCTATAAAAGGATCACATTTATTATGTCTTTTTTATCTGTCATTAAATCTATTTGGAAAGTAGTCAACTTTATTAGGGAAGTCTTTCTAAACCTAGTGTTCTTAATTATCCTTATTCTCATTTTTAGTGGTATTGCATTAATTAAAGAAATACAAAAAGAAGATACTACTCCCAAACACGGTACTTTAGTTTTAGATCTTGAAGGTATTATCGTAGATAGTACACTTTACAATGATAATATCTATGCTTTACAAAATAAAATTTATGGAAAAAAGGTAAATCTTGCTCGTGAAAATAGCTTGTTCGAATTAACACAAAAAATAGATCAAGCAGCCGCTGACCCCAATATTAAAAATATGGTATTGAAATTAGATCACTTTGTTGGTGCCGATCTTAGTTCGCTACAGTATGTAGGTAAATACTTAGCTAAATTTAAAGCAAATAAAAAGCCTATTTATGCTATTGGTACAAACTTTAATCAAAGCCAATATTATTTAGCAAGCTATGCCGATAAAATCGCTTTGACACCACAAGGAGCCGTTAATTTATATGGTTTTGCTGCAAATAATCTGTATTATAAAACATTACTGGATAATTTAAAAATTAATACTCATGTTTTCCGTGTCGGTACCTACAAATCAGCTATTGAGCCATTTATCCGAGATGATATGTCGGAAGAAGCAAAAAGTAACACTACCCATTGGTTGACACTTATGTGGAATAATTATCTAAATGATATATCTAAAGAACGAAAAAAAGCTACAACACAATTAGTTCCACCTTCTAATATTATGTTATCAGAATTAAAAGCAGTTAATGGCAGTATGAGCCAGTATGCTTTATCAAATGGCTTAGTCGATGTTGTAACATCAAATTATGAATTTGAGAAAAATTTCTTTGAATCCGTTATTCAAAAAGAAGATTTGCCTGAAATTAGTATTTATGATTACAAACTAAAAGCTGAAAACAAGCCAATTAATAAAAACATCACAAAACCACTTATATCTGTAGTCTTTGTCAATGGCGCTATTGCTGAAGGTGAAAATAATAGCAATATTGCAGGAAGCCAAGAAATAGTTACACAATTAAAAAATATTCGTGAAAACATTAATACTCAAAATATTCAAGCTGTTGTTCTGCGAGTAAATAGCCCCGGCGGAAGTGTTGATGCCTCTGAAGCTATACGTAGTGAGTTAGAATCATTACGTGATTATCAAGTTCCTGTTGTTGTTTCAATGGGCGGAATGGCGGCTTCCGGAGGATATTGGATTTCAACAGCTGCCGATTATATTGTTGCTAGTCCAAATACTATAACTGGCTCTATTGGTATTTTTGGTATTATTCCAACATTTGAAAATTCACTTTCGTACATTGGTGTTCATAGCGATGGTGTATCAACATCCCCATTAGCAAATAATAATTTTGCTAAAAATTTACCAGATGAAATGAAGCAACTTATTCAAATGAATATTGATAACGGTTATAGCACGTTTATCTCTTTGGTAGCAAAAGCACGAAACATGACAATAGAGCAAGTCGATAAAATAGGACAAGGCCAAGTATGGTTAGGCGCGGAAGCTTACAGAAATGGTTTAGTCGATAAATTAGGAGACTTTGATGATGCTATTGAAATGGCTGCGTCGCTAGCTAATCTTACTGATTACAGAATTGACTGGCAAAAACCTGAAACAAACTGGTTTAATGCTTTTTATTCAGACATGATTGCTATGTTACCTAAATCAACAGCAGAAGTTTTGTTTGAAAAATTACCTAGCGTTAAACAAATCCAACAAAAAGCATCTTTATGGGATAAATTTTCTGATAAGCAAAATCGTTATATTTATTGTTTAAACTGTGCAGATGTGCATTAATACTATTCAATTTTAGCCACCTTTTTGGTGGCTTAATTGATCTCTTTTTGCTATTTTGATAAAAATAACACATATTATTTATCAGATCATGGATGTATGGATAACTCACTGTTTCGTCAATTTCATAATTATATGAGTCCATATAATGGTTAATACCCATACGATTAACAAGATAAATATTACTCAGTTCGAATAGCGTAAGAATTATAATTTGAAATCAATAACCAATTTCTATCTTTTATTGGGTTAAATAAAATAATCCCTTATATCATCTCCATAAACATATAATACTTCATTAATGATGGTATTACATCTTCATGATTTGTTAATTTATGGCGATTAACCTAAAGCTTTTTAGATTGTGCTCCCCACAATAATAAAAAGGCCTTTTTGTTTGTCAGTAATTACTATCTAAAATTTTAAAAAATAGCACATCTAGGTAAAATTCTAATAGAAAATTGGCAAAAAAAAGCTCTATATAGAGCCTTTTAATATTATTAATATATGGTTATCGACGATCTGCAAAAACTCTTAATAACATAATGAATAAATTTATGAAATCAAGATAAAGTGTCAATGCACCCAAAATGACAAAACGTCTAAATACATTCTGATCGTCTTGAGGTAAATCTTGACCAAATTCTTTAAGTTTTTGAGTATCGTAAGCTGTCAAACCAGCAAAAACAAATACGCCAATATAAGTCACAGCCCACATTAATGGAGCGCTTTGCAAAAATATGTTAACTAAAGATGCAATAACAATACCGATTAGTCCCATAAATAAGAAACGCCCAAAACCTGATAAATCTCGTTTTGTGGTATAACCATAAAAAGCCAAAGCACCAAACATCCCTGCAGTAATAAAAAAGACGCTTGCAATTGAAGATGAAGTATAAACTATAAAGTAAATAGAAAAAGTACATCCATTTAAAACTGAATAAATCATAAATAATGTGGTTGCTGCAGCTCCCGACAAACGATTAATAAAACCAGAAATAACAAAAACTAATCCTAGTTCAGCAATCAACAGAACCCACATACCTCGATACAAAATTTCCAAAAGCTGTATACTATTAGATGCATACCATGCTACCAAGGCTGTTAAAAGTAAACCAACTGTCATCCAACCATAAACATGGCTCATATACGTTTGTACACGGCTATTAGATTGTTCAATAATTGAACCGTTAGGGGTGTAACTCGTCATTCCATACCTCTCGAATTAAATGTATAACAAAAACTATCACTATTATATATTAAATAATAATTAATACCATTTTTTCAATGATTCTATATCCGATTTTTTTGCATCAATCCATACGTCACCATTTTCTGTTCGTTCTTTCTTCCAAAATGGAGCTTGATTTTTTAATACGTCCATAATAAATTCAGCTGCTGCAAATGCATCAGATCGATGCGCACTACTCACACCAACAAATACAATTTGTTCATTAACACTGATCTCACCAATTCGATGAATAACGGCAATACGACTCAATTGCCATCTTTCTCTAGCTTGAGAAATAATATTAGTTAAAACTTTCTCTGTCATTCCTGCATAATGTTCTAAAAAAAGGCTCAACATATGTTTTTCAAAACAGCGAACTTTTCCCATAAAGGTTACCACGGCTCCATCTTGTGACAATTCAGAAAGCCAATCAATTAATTTTTCAGTATAAATCGGTTCATTACTAACTTTAATGATATCCATATCATCCGCCTGTTACTGGAGGAAAAAAAGCGATTTCATCACTAGATTGAATAATATAATCAAAATCAACAATACATTGATTTACAGCACATAATACTGTTCTTTCTTTTAATGCTAATGACCATTTATCACCAAGTTTACTTAACCGCTCAATCAGAAGGGAAACCGAGAGTTGATCTGCATCTAACGTAACTTTATCAATACCCACTAATTCTCTAATCTGAGCAAAAAAAATGACATTATTCATTTTATCTCTATACATTTATTCGGCGATAAAATCACCGGATTTACCACCTGTTTTGTTTAATAATCTTACTTGCTTAATTACTATATCTTTTTGAATTGCTTTGCACATATCATAAATAGTCAAAGCAGCAACAGATGCAGCAACTAAAGCCTCCATTTCAACGCCTGTTTGTCCATTTAAACGGCAAATTGACTGAATTATAACACATTGTTTAGTAATATCAGCTTGAATATTAACCTCAATTTTAGTCAATAATAATGGATGGCAAAGCGGAATAAGCTCCCAAGTTTTTTTGGCTGCCTGAATTCCAGCGATTCTTGCAGTTGCAAAAACGTCTCCTTTATGATGTTTTCCTTCAATAATCATATTAATTGTTTCAGCATTCATTATTACTAACGATTCAGCCCTTGCTTCTCTCGTAGTTATTTGTTTATCTGAAATATCAACCATATGAGCATCACCGCGCTGATTAATATGTGAAAATGACACTGGTATTTTGTTCCTTTTAAAATGATCATTCAATCCATACAATCAAGATAACAAATTTTACAAGTAGATACCACCTTTCTATTAATTAGATAAATTTTCAATAATCAATTAGAAATTTTCAACAAAGATTTAAAAAAGTTAATTGGAACAGCCACTTTGCGAGTTAAGCAAAAACTGCGTACAATATAGCTTTCTTTAGTTATATTGTGATAGTTTAATGTTTATCGCTCATATTGCTTTACCTTTACCACTTTACCAGCTTTTTGATTATCAATTAATGACACCTGCAGAAGTCGGAATGCGGGTAAAGGTTCCTTTTGGAAAACGAGATGCAATAGGCATTATTGTTAGTATTGACCAACACACTAATTTTGATATTAAAAATTTGAAAAAAATTACCGCTATTATTGATACTGTTCCTCTTTTTACACCTTCAATATGGCAGCTATTAAATTGGGCAGCAAGCTATTATCATTATCCTATCGGTGAAGTACTATTTCACGCTATGCCAACTTTATTGAGACAGGGGCGCCAAGCGGCTAAAGATGAAATCAAACATTGGCAATTAACCGAATTGGGACAACAATTTGATTTAGCGTTATTAAAACGTGCCCCCAAACAACAATTATTACTTTCATCCTTAAAAAATAATACTGTGCAGGAAAATGATTTTGGTGCAACTATTTATTATGAATTACATAAAAAAAAATTAATTCAACAAATCAGTTACCGACCTGATAGCGTTAAATGGCAAATTAATTTCTCAGTAAATTGTAGTCCAATTCAGTTAAACAAAGAGCAATCTTATGCAATTAATACAATCAATGAACAAACTGACCAATTTGGTGTTTTTTTATTAGAAGGAGTAACAGGCTCGGGAAAAACGGAAGTTTATTTAAATATCCTAGCTAATGTATTATCAACAGGCAAACAAGCATTAGTGCTCGTACCAGAAATTAGCCTAACACCACAAACGATTGAGCGTTTTAAACAACGTTTTAACGCACCTATAGACATTTTGCATTCTGGTTTAACTGACAAAGAAAGGCTTAGGGTCTGGCTACAAAGTAAAAATGATGAAAATGCAATTATAGTTGGTACTCGGTCTTCACTTTTTAGCCCATTCAAAAATTTGGGAATGATTATTATCGATGAAGAACATGATAGCTCTTATAAACAACAAGAAGGATGGCGTTATCATGCTCGAGACTTAGCTATCATGCGTGCTAAAATTGAAAATATTCCAATTTTATTAGGCTCAGCAACACCATCACTTGAAACACTAAAAAATGCTCAAAATCATAAATACCAATTATTACAACTTACTGAAAGAGCAGGTAATGCATCTCTTGCCAAGCAGTCAATTTTAGATATTCGCGGACTACCGCTTATAGCTGGGCTATCACAATCTTTAGTTGACCAAGTAAAAAAACATTTATCTAATAATAATCAAGTAATGTTATTTCTAAATCGTCGAGGGTTTTCACCACAATTACTTTGTCATGACTGTGGTTGGATTGCTGAATGCCCCCGTTGCGAACATCCTTATACTTATCATCAAAAGCAACATAAATTAAGTTGTCATCATTGTGATACCCCGAGATCAGTCCCTGAGCAATGCCCTAAATGTGGATCAACTCATTTAATACCAATAGGCGTAGGAACTGAACAACTTGAAAAACAGCTTGAAATTCTATTTCCTAATATCAAAATTAGCCGTATTGATCGTGACACAGTAAGTAAAAAAGGAGCTTTAAACAATTATTTGTATAATATTCAACAAGGTGGAGCTCATATTTTAGTGGGAACACAAATTTTAGCCAAAGGTCACCATTTTCCGGAAGTCACTTTAGTCGGAATTATTGATGTTGATGGCGCTCTATTTTCAAGTGATTTTCGAGCAACTGAACGATTTGCGCAACTCTACACTCAAGTTTCAGGAAGAGCCGGACGTGAAGCAAAAGCAGGAGAAGTGATTTTACAAACATATCATCCGGATCATCCATTACTTAATATATTATTAACAAAAGGCTATCGAGCATTCGCTAATGCAACTTTACAAGAACGGCAACAAACACAATTACCCCCTTTTAGTTATCAAGTACTGATTCGTGCAGCAGATCGTAATAATTGCTATGCACCTACATTTTTACAACGAATTCATGAATGGCTAAAAGAAAATGGTGCTCCAGAATTATGGCAGCTTGGTCCTATTCCTGCCAATCAACCTAAAAAAGCAGACTACAATCGTTGGCAATTGCTTTTACAACATACTAATCGTCAATTGTTGCAAAAAATATTAAATCAACTCGTTATCGAAATTGGAAAATGGAGTGAAATATCAAAAGTAAGATGGAATATTGATATTGATCCTATCGATAATTAATATTGATTATCCACCGAAAATAATCGGTGGATAATCAAATTATAATGTTATTTTTCCAGCATTTTTGTCCAATGTAGCCTGACCAATACCGGAGACCTCTTTAAGTTGCTCAATTGATACAAATGCACCAAATTTTTCACGATATTCAATAATCTTACGAGCCTTGTTAATACCAATTCCTGTTAGAGCTTTTGTTAACTCCTCAGCGGTAGCAGTGTTAACATTTACCTGAATAACTTGTTTTTGTTCTTGTTTCACAGACTCTTGTTTAATCGTTTCTGTAACTGATGAATCAGCGAAACTCAAAGATGAAAAAGTAATACTAAATAAAAAAATAAATAATAGTGAAAAAAGTTTCATTTAATTAACCTCTAAAATAATTACGCAAGTAAATTTGCTTTATCACTATCTCACCTAATTAAGCAAAAAAATTTTAAATATGCGAAAAATGAGAAAAGCCACCAAGGTGGCTTTTCTTTTTCATCCAATTTTACTTTATTATTCGAGATATATCACAAATTAGCATCTGGCATAATTTCAATCTTAGCTTTAGAGCGAATATCATTGATTAAAAAGTAATAAGTGCTTTCATTAATGAAAGGGAGCAATTCAGACGAAATATCTCTCTTTAATTCTGGATTTTTGAATTTTGTTAATGCCATAATATAAGCATTCTTATAATCTAAATATTCAACACCATAAACACGCTTGTTAGTTGCTGAGGGTACCAAATCAAAAACCATGCGAACTACTTTCGGATCAAATTCTTTAGATTCTCTACTCAAATTATAATTTTGAGTAAATTGTATATGTTCAGATTTCCCTTTTTCATTTAATTCAGTCATAAAACTATCTACAGTAGATTTAAAACGGCTCTTAGCTATATCATCATACAGCTTTTTATTGATGATATCTTGAACTTCAGCAAACTGAGCAATACCATCAGATTTATAGTCAATAACTTGTATTACAAAATCTTTAACATTAATATCGTTTCCAACAGGAATCATATCAGAAACTTTATTTGTTGCCTTCCCATTAGCAACCATTTCATTACTAAACGCAACATCTCTAACTTCAGGATAACGCAAAATAGAATCGTTATTATTGTAATAGGTCCAGTCTGATTCTTTTAGCTCTAATCCTACTTCTTTAGCTACTACCTCTAAATCATTTGGATTGTTACTAAGTGCAGACTTAATCTTATTTTCTGTATTTATGAAAGCTTTCTCTGCTTTTTCATTTTGTAGTTTAGTTTTGATTTTATTTTTTACATCATCAAAATCTGTTACTTTTGATTTTTTTAAATCATCTAATTTAACAATTAGATAACCACTTTCAACTTGTATAGGTTTTGAAATTTCGCCGATTCGGTGTAAATTGGCATCTTTAAATGCTTGTGGTAAAGAGTCATCATCAGCAAACCAACCTAGTGAACCATTTTTACCGTAAGGTGATATTTCACTACTTTGGTTCATATTCTTTATGACATCAGTAAAATCAATGCCAGATGAAAGATCTTTTATAATATTATTGGCTTGTTGATTATCAGCTGTAAAAATGACACTAAAAGCTTTTTTGGCAGGGAATGTGTAATCTTTAATATTATTATTAAACTCTCGTTTTACTTCTTCATCACTAACGGAGATTGAGTCAAAATAATCTTCCTTATTATTAGCAATATACTTAAATTTTACCCTTTCCTTCCTAAAAAATTCATTCTGATGTTCATCATAATATTTTTGTTCATCTTCTGTTGATATTTTCACATCATTCATACTAACTATAGAAGAGTTTATTGTAGCAGCATAAACTGTTCTTGTTTGATCTTTTAATAATGATATTTCAGAATCAACTGGTAATACAAAACTACTGTCAACTAGCGCACCAATCAATTGTTGTTGTTGTAGCAATGCTCTTAAAGATTCAGCATATTTATCTGGAGTATAGTTATTAGCAGAAAGTAAATCTAAATACTTTTTATTATTAAATTTACCATTTTCAAAAAAGACAGGTTGTTTTCTGATATAATTTTTTATTTGATCATTAGAAATAATAGTATTAACTTCCTTTGACAATTTATAAACTAGAGCATTATTTACTTGATAAGACAATATATTACGGCGAAGTTGCTTAATAAAAGCACTATCTCCTCCTGCATTGGCGGTTTGGGCTTTAGCTTGAGCTTCAAACTCTGCTCGACTAATTCCTTCACCATCTACTTTTGCAATATATTTCTGTTCATCATGTGAACTACCACCAAACCCTAAATAACCGACACCGGTAAAGATAAAACTAATAATGATTACTGCAAAAATAATTTTAACAGCAATATTATTTGCCGCATTTCGGATTGTTTCCATCATTTCTTGCGATTCTCCATAAAAAGAAAGTTGAATTTCGCAAGTATAGCATATTTAACTAAATTGGCTATTATAGGAATGTTAAAGGATAAAAAAAGATCAACATTAAGCTGATCTTTTTATAATAAAATAATCAATTTAAACGAGTAGATACGCCAACATTATTTTTTACCTTTTTGATTGTTTTTTTAGCAGTTTGCTTTAATGATACTTTTTCAGCTACTGGCTCTATACCAAATGGATTGTTTTGTAAAGCAATAGTAATTACCTCATCAATCCATTTGACGGGACGAATATCAATTTCTGCTTTAACATTATCTGGTATTTCTTCCAAATCTTTAATATTATCAATTGGAATAAGTGCAATTTTAATTCCACCTCGATGCGCAGCTAGTAACTTCTCTTTTAGCCCACCTATTGGTAAAACTTCTCCACGTAATGTTATCTCACCAGTCATAGCAACATCAGAACGAACAGGATTACCAGTTAACGTTGAAATGAGTGAAGTACACATTGCAATACCTGCACTTGGTCCGTCTTTTGGAGTTGCCCCATCAGGTACATGCACATGGATATCACGTTTTTCGTAAAAATCGCTATTTATACCTAATTTTTCTGCACGAGCCCGTACAACAGTTAATGCCGTTTGAATAGACTCTTGCATCACATCACCGAGTGATCCTGTATAAGTTAATTTACCTTTACCTGGCACACTGGCAGATTCAATAGTTAGTAAGTCTCCACCTACTTCTGTCCAAGCAAGGCCAACCACTTCTCCAATACGATTTTCATTATTTGTTTTACCATAATCAAAGCGCTGCACACCTAAGTAATCTTTAAGATTATCTTGAGTAATTATCACTTTTTTCAACTTATTATCCAAAGCTAATTGTTTAACAACTTTACGACAAATTTTTGCAATTTCTCTCTCTAAGCTTCGAACCCCTGCTTCTCGAGTATAGTAACGAATAATGCCGATAATAGCAGAATCTTCAATACTAATTTCTTTTTGCTTCAAACCGTTATTTTCAAGTTGTTTTGTAATTAAATGCTGTTTGGCAATATTCAACTTTTCATCTTCTGTATAACCAGAAAGGCGAATAACCTCCATACGATCCAATAATGGCGCAGGAATATTCATTGAATTTGCTGTAGCAACAAACATTACATCGGATAAATCGTAATCAACTTCTAAATAGTGATCACTAAAAGCATTATTTTGCTCAGGATCAAGTACTTCTAATAAAGCTGATGCGGGATCCCCTCGCATATCAGATGCCATTTTGTCAATTTCATCTAATAAGAATAATGGATTTTTAACCCCGACTTTAACCATTCGTTGAATTAATTTTCCCGGCATAGAACCAATATATGTACGTCTGTGCCCACGAATTTCAGCTTCATCACGTACTCCCCCTAACGCCATTCGAACATATTGGCGGCCTGTTGCTTTAGCAATTGATTGACCAAGTGAAGTTTTACCAACACCTGGAGGTCCAACTAAACATAAAATTGGACCTTTAACTTTATTTACTCGACCTTGTACTGCTAAGTACTCTAAAATCCGGTCTTTTACTCTTTCAAGGCCATAATGATCTTTATCTAATACTTTTTTTGCACCTTCTATACTTTTCTTGACTTTACTACGCTTATACCAAGGCACTTGTATCATCCAATCTATATAACCACGCACAACAGTTGCCTCAGCTGACATTGCTGGCATCATTCTCAATTTATTTAGTTCTGCCAAGGCTTTATCTGTTGCTTCTTGAGGCATTTTTGCTTTAGTAATTTTATTTTTTAATTCTTCATATTCATCAGGTTTATTATCTATATCACCTAACTCTTTATGAATTGCTTTGATTTGTTCGTTAAGATAATATTCTTTCTGTGCTTTTTCCATTTGTTGTTTAACACGTTGCCGAATATTTTTTTCAACTTGTAACAAATCGATCTCAGCTTCCATCATTGCAATAAGCAATTCAAACCGTTTTTCAAGATCAGCTGTTATTAAAATTTGCTGCTTTTGTTCAACCTTCAAAAATAAAGTTGCAGCAATCGAATCAGATAATTGTGAAGGTTCTTTAATTAATCTAATGGAATCAACTACTTCTTGGGTAATTTTTTTATTAAGTTTTGAATATTCTTCGAAATTAGATAGCACTACACGAATTAATGCTTCATTTAAATCCTCTGGATTTTTCTTTTCTCTAAGAGGTTTAATATTTGCTATTAAAAAATCATCTTCATCTTGTTCAACAATATCCAAAATTTTAGCACGCTCAACCCCTTCAACTAAAACTTTCACAGTTCCGTCTGGTAATTGAAGTAATTGCAAAATATTAGCCACAGTGCCGATTTCATATAAATCATCAACATCAGGGTCATCTTGAGATGGGTTTTTTTGTGTCACAAGAAAGACTTGTTTATCCATTTCCATTGCACTTTCAAGGCAACGTATTGATTTATTTCGTCCGACAAAGAGAGGAATTACCATATGAGGGAACACGACAACATCGCGTAATGGTAAAATAGGCATAATCATTTGTTTAGTTTGTTTTGTTTTCATTTTTTTCTCTCTAGTAGTACAACCCCATTTGATAGATATTGGGATCGTTTTAAGGTATTCAAGCCTATTTTTTATTGTTTATAATATGTATTATCCTTAAAACATGGTTGATAAAATCATTCAGAATTTTAATGTTAAATTTCATTATTTATTCTTTACTTACTGCTAACAAAATAGCAGCAAGTAGAGGTATCTAACCAGTAAGTTCTGTATCATTACGATAGACTAATTTTGGTGCTTGAGATTTTTCTACTGTATCTTGTTCAACAACGACTTGTTTAATACTGTTCATTGAAGGTAAATCATACATAGTATCAAGTAAAATATTTTCTACTATTGAACGTAAACCTCGTGCACCAGTTTTACGTTTCATCGCTTTTATTGCTATAGCATCTAATGATTCTTTAGAAAACTCAAGATCAACACCATCCAGTTCAAATAATGCTTGATATTGCTTAGTTAAAGCATTTTTAGGCTCAGTTAAAATACTAATTAATGCTTCCTTGTCCAATTCAGAAAGAGTACCAATAACAGGTAGCCGACCAATAAATTCTGGAATTAATCCAAATTTAACTAAGTCTTCAGCTGCTATCTTAGCTAATAATTCAGATTCAGAAGCCCTTTGTTTAGTACTTTTTACTTCAGCACCAAAACCTATTCCAGTATTAGTTGAAACACGATTTTCAATTACCTTGTCTAACCCACTAAAAGCACCACCGCAAATAAAAAGAATTTTTGAGGTATCAACTTGTAAAAATTCTTGTTGAGGGTGTTTACGACCGCCTTTAGGGGGAACTGAAGCAATAGTTCCTTCAATAATCTTTAACAAAGCCTGTTGAACACCTTCTCCTGATACATCTCTTGTAATAGATGGATTATCTGATTTTCGAGTTATTTTATCGATTTCATCGACATAAATAATCCCACGTTGCGCTTTTTCCACATCATAATCACAATTTTGCAGTAATTTCTGAATAATATTTTCAACATCTTCACCAACGTAACCCGCTTCAGTTAATGTTGTGGCATCAGTCATTGCAAAAGGTACATCTAAAAACCGAGCTAATGTCTCTGCCAATAATGTTTTACCGCTACCAGTAGGACCAATTAATAAAATATTACTCTTACCTAACTCGACATCCTTACTGCTAGTATAATTACGTAAACGCTTATAGTGATTATAAACAGCAACAGATAAAACTTTCTTTGCATAATCTTGACCAATAACATATTCATCAAGATGTGCTCGAATTTCATGTGGTGTTGGCAATGGCTTATTGATGAACTCTTCATGTGAAAGAAAGCTTTTTGTTTCTTCTTTTAAAATATCATTACATAATCCGACACATTCGTTACAGATATATATAGATGCTGGTCCAGCAATCAGTTTACGAACTTCATGTTCACTTTTACCACAAAAAGTACAATAGAGTAATTTTTCTGAACTTTCTTTATTCACTTTTACCACCTACCTATATTTTTAAGATCGTTTGTTATATATGGCATCAACCAAGCCATATTCAACTGCTTTTTCAGCAGACATAAAATTATCACGATCAGTATCTTTTTCAATTACACTAATATCTTGTCCTGTATGTAACGATAAAATATTATTTAATCGACTTTTAACCTGTAAAATTTCTTGAGCATGAATTTGAATATCAGAAGCCTGTCCTTGAAAACCACCTAATGGTTGATGAATCATTACACGAGCATTAGGCAAACAATAACGCTTCCCTTTAGTTCCAGCAGTTAAAAGTAAGGAACCCATTGAACAAGCCTGACCAAGACAAATTGTACTTACATCTGGCTTAATAAATTGCATTGTGTCATAAATAGCCATACCTGCTGTCACTACACCACCAGGTGAGTTAATATATAAATAAATATCTTTTTCTGGATTTTCAGCTTCTAAAAATAGCATTTGAGCGATAACAAGGTTAGCCATATTATCTTCGACCTGACCAGTTAAGAAAATAATGCGCTCTTTTAATAACCTTGAATAAATATCATAAGCTCGCTCACCACGAGAACTCTGCTCAACAACCATTGGGATAACACTCATGTATGGTTCTAAAGACATTTTTATCTCCTATTTAAACAAAATAGCCCAAACAGATATTCCTTATTTGGGCTTTATAGTGATCTTATTTAGATTAAATTAAACAGCTAATAATTATGCTACTTGCTGATTCATTAATTCAGAAAAAGAATATTTTTTATCTGTTACTTTTGCACTGGTTAATAATAGATCAACAACTTGATCTTCTAAAGCTACAGAACGAATATTATCCATCGCTTTCTTATCGTTACGATAATATTCTATAACTTCTTTGGGATCTTCATAAGCTGTCGCAATTTCATCAATTAATGACTGAACTCGAGAATCATCCGCTTTAAGCTTATTTTTCTCTATAATTTCACTGAATAATAAACCAATACTAACACGTCTCTTCGCTTCAACTTCAAACAATTCTTTTGGTAATTCGACTGGTTGCTTCATGTTGCCACCAAAACGTGATAAAGCCTGCTTACGCAAGACATCAACTTCACGTTCAATTAATGCTGTTGGAACATCAATCTCATTATGTTTAACTAAACCATCAATAACTTGTGTTTTAATTTTATTACGAATTGTTGCATTAAGCTCACGAGTCATGTTCTTACGAACTTCTGCTCGTAAACTTTCAACAGTACCATCAGCAATACCAAAACGTTTGATAACCTCTTTGGTAAGTTCAGGAAGTTCAAGTTCTTCAATTTTCTTAAGTGTTGCAGCAAAAACGGCTGGTTTACCTTTCAAATTTTCTGAGTGGTAATCTTCAGGGAAAGTAACATTGATATCAAACTTATCACCAACTTTATGTCCAATAATTGCATCCTCAAAACCTGGAATCATTCGACCTTGGCCTAATACTAATACAAAATCATTAGCTTTACCGCCCTCAAATTCTTCACCATCAACTTTACCAACAAAATCTAAAGTAACACGGAATTGTTCTTTAGCATCTTGGTCAACTTCTTTCCAAGTTCCTTGTTGTTTACGTAGCGTTTCAATCATTGTTTCAATATCTGCATCAACTACTTCTGCAACTGGCTTTTCAATTTCAATTTTATCTAGATCTTTAACTTCAACTTCCGGATAAACTTCAAATTCAACAGTAAAAGTATAGTCTTCACCATTTTTATATTCGGTTGGAATATAAGTCGGCGCACCTGCAGGATTCAATTTTTCTTGGATAATTGCTTCAATAAAGTTTCGTTGCATTAAATCGCTTAATGCATCTTGCAAAATAGAAGCACCATAACGTTGTTCAACAATTTTCAAAGGTACTTTTCCTTTACGGAAACCGTCTATACGAACTTTCTTTGCAGTATTAATTAATTCTTTATCAATAGCTTTTTTAATCTCATCGGCCTTAATTGCAATTGACAAACGTCGACCTACACCTTGTGTTGTTTCTAACGAAACTTGCATCTTTATACCTCGGAATTTTTGAATATTCTGCTCTTAATTACATTAAAAGTGATAATTGAGCTAAAAAATTTATAAAATAGGCAGGCATTATACCGACCGAAACCGTTTACGTCGAGACATTTAATAGTTTCTTCTCAAGTGATTTCAAGCGTTTATTTATTTCATCAATATGTAAAACTAAAGAAGCAGTTTTTCTCCATACTTTATTTTCTTGTAAAGGAATACCTGATGAGTAAACGCCTGGTTTAGTTATTGGACGCATTACCATACCCATACCAGTTACAGTGACTTGATCGCAAATCTCCATATGACCATTAAGAACGCTTGCACCACCAATTAAACAATGGCGACCAATAGTTAAGCTTCCAGCCATAATCACGCCACCAGCAATAGCTGTATGATCACCTATTATATCATTATGTGCAATTTGACACTGATTATCGATAATAACTCCATTACCAATAACCGTATCATCAAGTGCACCGCGATCAATTGTTGTTGATGCTCCAATTTCAACATTATTGCCAATAACAACTCGACCAAGTTGAGGAATTTTTATCCATTTACCTTTATCATTTGCATAACCAAAACCATCAGCACCAATAACTGTTCCTGATTGTATTAAGCAATTTTCACCAATTATACAGTTATGATAAATAGAAACATTTGCCCATAATTTTGTACCTTTACCTATTATGGTATTTTTACCTATAAAACAACCAGCTCCGATGATACATTCATCACCTAATACCACACCGCTTTCAATAACAGCATTAGCTCCTACTGAGACATTTTTGCCCAATTGTGCCGTTGGATCAATTACTGATGAAGGAGCGATATCTTTAGCTGGATTTGGCGTAGTATCGAGAAATTGAGCTAATTTAGCGTAAGAGAGATAAGGATTTGTAACTATTAAAGCTGCACCATGCCAATGTCTAAGATTTTCTTCTGTTAAGACTACAGCAGAAGCTTTACAATCCAATAAATTATTCCGTAACTTTTTGTCGGACAAAAAAGTAATTTGCCCAGGTACTGCATTTTTCATTGACGCTATACCGGTGATAGTTAAATTACCATCACCATGTAATTTTGCATCAAGATGCTTAGCTAGTTGCTCTAAACGAAAAGCCAACATTAATTTTTGACCTTTTCCAACACTTTTTCTGTAATATCAACAGAATCTGAAGCAGATAAAGCGGCTTCTGCTTTTAAAATAAGATCATATTTTTCTGTTGCAACGATATCTTTAACTGCTTCTTGAATTTTAGCTAATAACTTTTCTGCCTCTTCAGATTCACGTTTACGATATTCATTTGAAAACGCTTTAGCTTTACTTTCAAAATCAGAAATTGTTTTATTTAATTTACTTTTTTCAGACGCAGATAACGTTTGACCTTCTTTTTTCAAGCGTGCACTTGCATTTTTAGCCTTAGATTCAACATCTTGTAATGATTTAATTTTTGCATCAAATTCTTTATCTAATGCTTTACCTACTGCTTCTCGTTGTGGCATGCGTTGTAATATAGACATTACATCTATAACGCCTATTTTTACTTCTGCATTTGCGATACCTGTAAAGAAGAACGTAGCACTAATACCAAGAATTGATATAATTTTTTTCACTTTTTTCACCTATTTGTATTTTTATTTATACAACGCGTATATTACCACGTTGAACCTATATTAAACTGAAATTGTTGAGCTGAATCACCATCAAATTTCTTAAGCGGTTGAGCATAAGAAAAGACCAATGGTCCTAATGGTGACATCCATTGAACAGCAATACCAGCTGATACACGAATATCAGAAGGAGAGCTATAATCTGGCATATTATTACCTTTTAGCTTCCATTCAGAATCCCAAACAGTACCTGCATCCACAAAGAACGATGTGCGAATACTATTAGCATATTTCTCACTCACAAATGGGGTTGGAACAATCAATTCTACACTTGTAAATGCTAATGCATTACCACCTACTGCATCCTTAGACTCTGTACATTTTAGCGTATTATTCAGTCCATCACAGCCTTCATTGTTAAAGTAAATGGCTTTAGGACCTACAGTATTGGATTTAAAGCCACGAAGAACTGTTGAGCCACCAGCATAAAAATTCTCATAAAATGGCAATTGTTTACCTCCAAACCCATTACCATATCCCAAGCGACCACGCGCTAGAAATACCCAGTTATGGTCTGAATCAATTGGATAATAATATGATGCATCAGTAACAATTTTATAGAATCGATTATCAAATAATGGGGCAGTTATTTTAGCATTTGCTGTTATTTTTAGACCTGATGTTGGGAAATAACCTCTATTAAGAGAATTATAAGTCCAATAAGCATTTAACAATAAATCATTCGCATTATAAGTCATTGAGCGTTTGTCTTGCATATTTTCGCCCATTGAATCAAAGTAGCGCCACATACCGTACTGAGCGCGCATATCAGATAATTTATGATTAGTAAATTCAGTACCAAATCGAATAAAGTTATTTTCACTAAGTGGGAAGCCTAAACTTGCTGAAACGCCCCATACTTTACTTGAATAAACAGATTCGTCATCGTCATCATCTGCTTTGTAAGTATTATAATATAAGCTTCCTCCTAAACTTACCCCATCAACGGTGAAATATGGGTTCAAAATTGATATTGAAGCTGTCTTATCAGTATTTGTCGTATTAACATCAAATGACACACTATTACCGGTTCCTAACCAGTTATCTTGTGATATCCCCGCATTAAAGCTTAATCCACTATCAGAACCAATCCCAATACCCAGTTTAATGCTACCAGTATTGCGTTCAACCACTTTATAAGTTACATCAACCTGATCTTCTACACCGGGAACACGTTCTGTACTTACCTCAACAGTATCAAAAAAACCTAATCGGCTTATACGTTCTTTCCCTAACTCAACTAATCCATTGCTTAACCAAGCGCCCTCCATTTGGCGAAGCTCCCGGCGCACAACACCTTCACTTGTCACGGTGTTTCCATCAATATTGATATTACGAACATAATAGCGTTTTCCTACATCAACCATTACGACTAATTTAACAGTATGTGCGGAATCATCCATTTCAGGTTGAACATTAATGCGTGGATAAGCATAACCATAATTTGCAAGTAGCTGTTTAACCTTATCTTCAATTTCAGTTATTTTTTGACCATTATAAAGTTCACCAATTGAAATACGTTCGTTAGCTATTTTGGCAATTGCTTCTTTATGCCCTGCAAAATTACCTCTAAAGTCTAAATTAGATAGCTTATATTGCTCTCCTTCATGAATATTTATAGTAACATATATACCTTTTTTATCAGGGGTTAAGCTAACTTGCGTTGATTCAATATTGAAACGAGCATAGCCGCGATTTAAATAAAAGCTTTGTAATTCATCTAAATCAGCTGCTAATTTTTGTTTTTGATACTTTCGATCACCAAACATATTCCACCACGGAACCTCATCTCGCAATGAAAAACGGGAAACAAGTTCTTCTGGAGAAAAAGCTTTAGCGCCAACTATATTAATCTGATCAATTAAAGCTGATTTCCCCTCAGCTACTACTATTTTTAAATCAACTCGGTTACGAGACAATGGTGTTATAACAGCCTTAACCTGAGCATTATATTTACCCACACTATAATAAAAATCTTCCAAGCCTTTTTCTATTACAGAAAGCATAGTGCGATCTAATGCATCACCTTCTCGAATACCTGAACTGTCTAAATTCTTTTTAAGCATGTCATCTTTAATTGCTTTATTGCCTGAAAAATTAATGCTAGCTATTGTTGGGCGTTCTTGAACATGAACGATTAAACGATCGCCATCTCTAGAAACAGTGATATTGTCAAAGTTTCCACTAGAATAAAGTGATTTGATGATGTGTCCCAGATCTGAATCGCTCACATAATCACCAACTTGAATTGGCATATCAAGTAAAGCAGCCCCTTCAGTAACTCGCTGCAAGCCATCAAATTGAATATCTCGCACAACAAATTCTTCAGCACAAAAGGCATTGGAACTATATACTGCTGTAGAACTGAACAGCAAAGATGCTATAAGTAATTTATTTATTTTCATTGTAAATGTTTATAACCCCATCCCATCACAATCGTAAAAAATCATTAAATAGTGCAATTCCCATTATTACCATTAATAAAACAAATCCAATACGAAAAAATTGCTCCTTTGCTTTATTGGATAGCGCTTTACCATTTATTTTTTCAAATAATAGAAAAATAAGGTGCCCGCCATCTAACATGGGTAATGGAACAAGATTGATAACACCTAAACTTATACTAATAAAAGCTAGAAAATATAAGTAAGGTGTAAAACCATAACTTGCTGTTTGCCCTGCGCTTTTTGCTATAGTTATTGGTCCTGATAATTGATTTAGACCAATAACACCTGTTACCAACTGATAAAGAGAACGTGCAGTTAACCGAATTGTCAACACTGCTTGTTCAATTCCTTTACTAAATCCGTCTAAAAAGCCATACTGCTTAAGTACAGCAGTTGAGGTTGGATATAGTCCCACTATACCTTCGCCATTTTTTTGAATTGCCGGTTTAAGATCAAAATCAAGGATCTCATTTTCTCGCTCAACTTTTAATCTTATTTGTTTACCCTTTTTTATTGTAGCTGCAAAATCATCCCAATTTTCATAGGGGCGACCATCATAGCTTATAATTTTGTCACCTATTTGCAATCCAGCCTTCTCAGCCACCGATCCTGATATAATTCTACTCACAATTGGATAAATTTCCAATGTTTTAGGTATAAATCCAAATGTTTTAATCGCAGATTCTTTTTCAACATCAAAATGCCAATGACTTATATCAACATTTTTTTTGATTTCTTTTCGGTTATTATTACCAACATCTTCTAAATATGAAAGAGAGATACTATCTTTCCCAAGAAGAGATATCAGTACTAAATTCACATCATTCCAACTTTCAATATCAATATTATTTATTTTTTTTAATTCTACACCAGCAGGAATATTAATCATTGCCGCAGGTGTATTCGGTATCGTACCTTCGATTTTGACAGGATAAGTTACTATGCCCATCAAAAAAATAATCCAATAAAGAATAAATGCTAATACAAAATTAGCTAAAGGACCAGCAAATATAATTGCAGCTCTTTGCCAGATTTTCTTTTCATCATAAGCAAATTTTTTATATTCTACCGATACTGCTTTTACATTTTTATCGAGCATTTTAACATAACCGCCTAGTGGAATCATAGCAATTACAAATTCTGTTCCACTTGAAAACTTATGTGACCACAACTTTTTACCAAAGCCTATAGAAAAACACTCAACACGTACACCACATAACCGTGCAATAAAAAAATGCCCAAATTCATGCACAGTAACTAATATACTGATTGTAATAAGAAATAACAACAGCGACCAAAGCAAAATTTATAACCTTTTTACAATAAATATAAAGAAAAAGTAGCAAAAATTGGAACTGCAGCAGTCAAGCTATCTATCCGATCTAAAATACCGCCATGACCTGGAATCAAGTTCCCACTATCTTTTATGCCGGCTTCTCGTTTAAACATACTTTCTGTTAAATCACCAAGGACCGAAGCAAAAATTGCAAACATAGAACTAATCAAAAAAATAACAAAATTGATCTTAAATATGCCTGAAAGATATGCAATAAAACTGATTACAATGGCAACACTAACTCCCCCTATAAAACCTTCAATAGTTTTACTTGGAGATACTTTAGCAGCTAATTTTCGTTTTCCAAAACTACGCCCAACAAAATATGCCCCCGTATCTGTTGCCCAAACCAAAGCAAAAACATAAAGAAGCCAAAATGCACCTGTATAAGAATTAATAGTGTAATCAATCGCTCTTAGCTCAATCATACCAATAAAGAAGGGAACTATTGTAAAAAAAGCAAATAATAACTTGGCAATTAAAGAGCTTCTCCAATATTTAGCAATACGAGGATAACTAGCCACCAAAGCTAGTGCAACTAACCACCAAACAATGGAGAGTAATAATAATACACTATATAATTTCAATTTTACTTCTGTAGATATCGGAGCCAAATAAAGTAAATTCAATAATAGAACGACAGCTAATGCGAAACATAATTTTGTTTGTTTATTAATAATACCAAAAAACTGTGCCCATTCCCAACCGGCTAATCCACATACAACAATCATTATAAAAACAAATATGGATAATGGAGCTAAAAAAAGCGCTAGAATCACTAAAGGTATAAGTACAATAGCTGCAAATATACGGTGAATTAACATAATTATTATTCCTCTACTAAAATACCACCAAAGCGTCGTTCTCTGGTATTAAATTCATTAATTGCTTCATCAAATAATACCTGATTGAAATCAGGCCACAAAACATCAGTAAAATAAAGTTCTGCATAAGCAATTTGCCATAATAAAAAATTACTAATACGATATTCACCACCCGTACGAATAACAAGATCTACCTCAGGCTGGTCACTCATACACATTTCCAAACCAAATCGATCTTCCGTAATTTCATCTACCATTAATTCACCTTGCATAACCTGCTTTGCAATATTTTTAGCAGAATGCAATATATCCCAGCGTCCGCCATAGTTTGCTGCAATATTCAATACAAGTCCCGAATTATTTTTAGTCAATGCTTCGGAATTAATAATCATCGTTTGAAGCTGATCATTAAAACGTGAAATATCACCTATAATATTTAAACGAATATTATTTTTATTTAACGTTTTCATTTCTCGATTTAACGCATAAATAAAAAGTGAAATCAGTGCTGAAACTTCGCTTGAAGAACGTTTCCAGTTTTCGCTACTAAATGCATATAAAGTCAATACTTTTACGCCTATACTTGCAGCATGCATAACAATTTTACGCACAGCTTTCAAGCCGGCGCGATGACCGACCACACGTAACTGATTTCGTTGCTTTGCCCAGCGACCATTTCCATCCATAATTATAGCCACATGACTAGGAATACATCTTTCTTGTGTCATGTTATATCTCATATCGTAACAATCATTTTATGACTAAGCTCTAGTAATCGTATAATTAACGTGTGCCGTAAACTACAATCGTTTTACCATGTGCAGAAATAAGATGTTGGTCTTCCAACATTTTTAAAATACGTCCAACGGTTTCGCGAGAACAACCAACAATTTGACCTATTTCTTGACGAGTAATTTTGATTTGCATGCCATCAGGGTGTGTCATGGCATCAGGTTGTTTGGCAAGATTTAATAAGGTTTGAGCAATACGTCCTGCCACGTCTAAAAACGCCAAATTACTTACTTTTTCAGATGTAACTTGTAATCTACTTGCCATTTGGCTAGCCAATCGCATTAAAATATCGGGATTAACTTGCACAAGTTGTTTAAATTTTTTGTAAGATATTTCAGCTACTTCACAACTTATTTTGGCTTTAACCCAAGCGCTTCGCTCGGTACCTTCTTCAAAAAGTCCGATTTCACCTAAAAATTGTCCTTGATTTAAATATGACAGGATCATTTCATTGCCTTCATCATCCTTGATTAAAACTGCAACTGAACCTTTAACAATATAATAGAGAGTCTCTGCTTTTTCGCCTTGATGAATAAGGGTGCTTTTTGCTGGATATTTATGAATATGGCAATGAGATAAAAACCATTCTAATGTTGTATCCGATTGTCGCTTACCAAGCATCATTCCTGCCTCTCTATTTTATAAAAAACTTACAACTTGTACACTATAACAAAGTTATGCAATAAATTATATACTCACTAACAAGATAGTCTGCTTTTAATTATGGATAACCCTTTGTTATATTATCTTTTATGCCTATTGAATAATAGCCAGCCTTATTGTCTTAATTATTGTCAATGATAAAATTTTTGAAAGAAAAAATCATAAACATAAAAAAGAGTGGACAATTAATTTTTTAAATTAACCCTTAATTTAATTGCATTAGGACAACTTTATACATCTCAATAATAAAATTTATTCTATTTTTTTAGATATCTTTTAATTCATATCATTATTACTGAAGGAAATTAAAAAATCAGAAACTTCTTTTTGTGTTTTAAAAATTCGAATACTTTGTAAAAGCGCCAAAGCTTGAGGATACTGCTGTCGAAGATAAGCAAGCCATTGCTTAATTCGTGCTGAGTGGTACAAAGGTTTGGCGTCATCAATAGGTGTTGTTGCATAACGAATTAGAATTTGCATAACCTGATTCCAAGGTAATGCTAACTGTCTGAAACGAATTACATTGGCTAAATTAGGAGTATTGAGTATTCCACGACCAAGCATAATATCAGTAGTTAAGCTCTGGGTTATGCAACTTTGAGCATTATCAATCGAAAAAATTTCACCATTAGCAATAACAGGAATATTCAGTTTTTTTTTAATTTTACCTATCGTTTGCCAATCAATTTTATCGGATCTGTAACCATCTATTTTAGTTCTACCATGAATAACAATTTCATTTGCGCCAGCTAGTTGAATAGCATTAGCTATTTCATAACAATACGATTTATCATCCCAACCTAACCGAATTTTCACAGATAATGTGTCAGTAGCTGCAATAGCTTGTCGAACTTGACTGACAATATTAAAAATTTGTTCAGGGTATTGCAATAAATACGCACCGCCTTGGCTTCCAACTACAGTTTTAGCAGGACAACCAAAATTGATATCAACACCGTAAGATCCCAACTCAATCGCTTTCGCTGCATTTTCTGCCATCCATTGCGGTGATTGCCCTAAAAGCTGAATACGAACTGGTGTACCTGATATAGTTTTGCCGCCATGATAAAGTTCAGGACAAAAACGATAAAAAGTTTGATTTGATAATTTATGATGGGTAACCCGAATAAATTCAGTAACACAATAATCAAATTCATTAATTTCAGTTAAAATTTGCCTAACATGATAATCAAGCACACCTTCCATAGGTGCTAAAATGATACGATTAATTTTCATTATTTTATCTGATTTATATTACTAGCACATACATAACAATTAGGTTGTTTTGGAAATGTAACTTGGTTAAATTGCATCGTCATTACATCAACAATAAGCAACCTTCTCACTAAAGGAACACCATAATGAGTTAATACCTTTATTGCTTCTAATGCTTGCATGGAACCAAACATACCAACTAGTGGCGCCAATACTCCAGCTTCAATACAAGTTAACTGATCATTACCGAACAAGCGACTTAAGCAGTAATAACATGGCTCGTCTTGTTGATAAGTAAAGACAGTCAATAACCCTTCCATCCGAATAGCCGACCCCGAAACCAATGGCGTTTTGGACTGAAAACAACAACGATTAATTTGCTCACGAGTGATTAAATTATCCGTACAATCAATCACAATATTATGCTGTTTTATAAGCGAAATAAGATCACTATCATCAAGTTGTTGATTAATGGATTCAATGACAATATCATTATTAATTTTACATAGCGCAAGTTTTGCTTCATCCACTTTATAATGATTAATTGACTTTTCAGTATATAAAACTTGCCTATTTAAGTTTGATTTTGACACAATATCAAAATCCAATAAAGTTAATTTTCCCACTCCTGAGGCAGCTAAATATAAGGACGCAGCACAACCAAGACCACCTAATCCAATAATTAATACTGAACTGCTTTTTAGTATCTGCTGTTTTTCAACATCAAAGCCATGTAGTGTAATTTGCCTATCATAACGTAGCAATTCTTTATCTGTAAGCTCTTGCATAAAGTATTATACTTGTTAAAAGATAAAGTGCATTATAGCAAAAACTTGACCTAATAATGTGCCAAGAAATTAAGATTATAAATCAAAGCTAGACAAAGCAATACATTACCCTTTCGCCATTATAAACTAATCACATCTCACAACCAATAAATTAACACGTTGATAATAAAAAATTAAATGTTATGTATATCAACTTTTTTCGTTTTTAATGAATTTTTTTGAACCACATTTTAATAATAAAGAATAAAACTCAACAAATGCCTTTATAAGGTCTTTATTTGTTTTATAATACTCACTAATTTTTATAGATTGATATTTAAACAGGATATTTTATGCGCTCGATTTATTGTGGTCAGTTAACAGCTTCTCATGTTAATCAAGAAGTAACATTATGTGGTTGGGTCAACAAGCGCCGAGACTTAGGTGGAATGATCTTTATTGATATGCGTGATCGTGAAGGTATTGTGCAAGTTTTTTTCGATCCAGATTATCAACAAGCATTCCAACTTGCAGGAGAACTTCGTAATGAATTTTGTATCCAAATTAAAGGTAAAGTAAGATCCCGTCCGGAGGGTCAAATCAATAAAGATATGGCAACCGGAGAGATTGAAATTTTGGCAACTGAATTGACAATATTTAACCGTAGCGATGTTTTGCCTCTTGATTTCAATCAAAACAACAGTGAAGAGCAACGTCTAAAATATCGTTATATTGACTTGCGTCGCCCTGAAATGGCAATGATCTTTAAAACGCGAGCTAAAATTACCACATTTGTTCGTTCGTTTATGAACGAACATGGTTTTTTAGATATCGAGACGCCTATGTTAACCAAAGCAACCCCTGAGGGCGCACGAGATTACTTGGTTCCAAGTCGAATTCATAAGGGTGAGTTCTATGCACTACCACAATCGCCACAATTATTTAAACAACTTTTAATGATGTCAGGATTTGACCGTTATTATCAAATTGTAAAATGTTTTCGCGATGAAGATTTACGAGCCGATCGTCAGCCTGAATTTACGCAAATCGATGTTGAAACTTCATTTATGACAGCAGAGCAAGTACGGGATGTTATGGAGAAAATGATTCGTGAGCTCTGGTTACATGTGAAAAATGTGGATTTAGGCAAATTTCCAGTTATGACTTTTACCGAAGCGATGCGTCGCTTTGGTAGCGATAAACCAGATTTACGTAATCCACTTGAAATTATTGATGTGGCTGATTTGGTTAAAGATGTCGATTTTAAAGTGTTTTCAACACCAGCCAATGATCCCAAAGGTCGTGTAGCTTTACTTTGTGTACCAAATGGTGCTCAATTAACGCGTAAACAGTTAGATGAATATACCCAGTTCATTTCTGTTTACGGTGCAAAAGGAATGGCTTGGCTCAAAGTCAATGAACGCAGTAAAGGTTTAGAAGGCATACAAAGTCCTATTGCTAAATTCTTTAATACATCACAAATGGAAGCATTACTTAACCGTGCCAATGCCAAAGATGGTGATATTTTACTGTTTGGAGCTGATAGTTATAAAGTCGTTAGCGATGCATTAGGTGCATTACGATTAAAAGTGGGTAAAGATTTAAGACTAACTGATGAAAATAAATGGGCGGTACTTTGGGTAATTGACTTCCCAATGTTTGAAGAAACAGATGAAGGCTTAAGTGCAATGCATCATCCATTTACATCACCCAAAGATTATACCCCTGAAGAATTGCTTAAAAACCCTGAAAATGCCGTCGCTAATGCTTATGACATGGTCATAAATGGTTATGAAGTGGGCGGTGGTTCTGTCCGTATTCACCGTAGTGAAATGCAACAAGCTGTATTCTCAATTTTAGGAATTAATGAGCACGATCAACGTGAAAAATTTGGCTTTTTACTTGATGCATTAAAATATGGTACACCACCGCATGCTGGCTTAGCTTTTGGATTAGATCGATTAAGTATGTTATTAACTGGAACGGATAACATCCGCGATGTGATAGCATTTCCTAAAACTACAGCAGCAACTTGTTTACTTACTGATGCACCAAGCCTTGCAAACCCAACTGCGTTGGTAGAGCTAGGGATAGAAGTAAGTAAAAAGTAACAAAATTTTGATGCAAAAATTCAAAAATCCTGAATCAGTGCTAGTGGTAATTTACTGCAAAACAACCAACCGCTGCCTAATGCTACAACGCCAAGATGATCCTAATTTTTGGCAATCAGTCACAGGCAGTATAGAAATTAACGAATTGCCATTCAATGCGGCAATTCGTGAAGTTTTAGAAGAAACAAATATTGACATTATCGGACAAAATCTTGAGTTAATTGACGCTAAACATACCATTGAGTTTGAGATTTTTCCACAATTTAGACATAAATATGCTCCGAAAGTTAAAATGAATACAGAACATTGGTTTTACTTACTGCTTTCACATGAGATAACACCAATACTAACTGAACATCTAGCTTATCAATGGCTAATAATTGATGATGCTGCCAATCTTACATTATCACCCAATAATCGTGATGCGATTAACCAAATAGCCAGTATGATTAAAATTAATTAAGGAACAAAAAAAATGAATTTAAAAAAAACTATTATTAACTTAATCGGTTTATTATTTTCTATAACAAGTAGCCATGCAGAGATAAGCATTAATAAATGTAAAACGAATGGAAGTGAGTACGTTATTTTTGATGAAAAAGACTCCCAAATTGCCGAAAATATAATTGAGTACCAATTACATAACCAACCTGATTTACGTGAAAATAGCATTATTAAAATCTTTGCTAATGAAAATAACAATGATAGAAATTATTGGATTGCATCTTTCGAGTTTGAAGATCAAGATAATAAATTCCTTTTTTATCAAGTTGATCAAAACAAATTTACTGAAATTGATCAGACACAATTTCAAATTTTACTACCAAAGATTGTTGAATGTAATAATAATAAATTAGTACCCATTTACAGTGAAAACGTTGATGCAGACTAGTCGACATCAATTAATACATTAATTTTATAAAAATTTAAAGTTATCTTTTTAGTTAAATAAAACAAGATAAGTTTTAAATAGAGAGTAACCGATAATGAACTTTTTAAACTTTCGTGATTTTTTAAATTATCTTGAACAGCAAGGTGAATTAAAAAGAATTACTTATCCTATTAATCCCTATCTTGAAATGACCGAAATAGCAGATCGAGTATTACGATCTGAAGGTCCCGCTTTATTATTTGAAAACCCTATTGGTTATAATATGCCGGTTTTATGCAATTTATTTGGTACGGCAAAACGTGTTGCAATGGCAATGGGGCGAGAAGATACCGCAGAATTACGGGAAATAGGCGAACTCTTAGCTTTCTTACGTGAGCCAGAACCACCAAAAGGTATACGGCAATTTTTTAATGTTTTACCCAAATATAAACAAGTATTGAATATGCCTGTTAAACACCGTTCATCAGCACCTTGCCAAGAAGTCATATTCAAAGGTGAGCAAGTTGATTTAACACAATTACCCATTATGCACTGTTGGCCTGAAGATGTGGCACCATTGCTATCTTGGGGGCTAACTATCACGAAAGGTCCATATAAAGATCGCCAAAATATAGGAATTTATCGCTTACAACTATTAGATAAAAATAAGCTAATCATGCGTTGGCTATCACATCGTGGAGGAGCTCTTGATTTCGCAGAGTGGCAACAAGCTCACCCTAATAAAAAATTCCCCGTTAGCGTAGCTATTGGTGCTGATCCTGCAACAATTTTAGCGGCTGTAACGCCTGTGCCAGATACACTACCGGAATATGCCTTTGCTGGATTATTACGAGGCAGTCGCACCGAGGTGGTTAAAGCATTATCAAATGATTTAGAAGTACCTGTAACTGCGGAAATAATTCTTGAAGGTTACATCGATCCAAGCGAGTTAGCACCAGAAGGGCCATACGGTGATCACACTGGTTATTACAATGAAATTGAACAATTTCCGGTCTTTACTGTCACACATCTAACTCATCGTAAAGATGCTATTTATCATTCAACTTACACTGGTAGACCACCAGATGAACCTGCGGTTATGGGGTTAGCATTAAATGAAGTTTTTATCCCTATACTTCAAAAACAGTTTCCAGAAATTGTTGATTTTTATTTACCACCGGAAGGATGTTCATACCGCATAGCGGTTGTCACAATTAAAAAGCAATACCCAGGTCATGCTAAAAGAGTCATGCTAGGTGTATGGTCTTACCTACGCCAATTTATGTATACAAAATTTGTGATTGTCTGTGATGATGATATTAATGCAAGGGATTGGAAAGATGTGATATGGGCTATATCAACACGTATGGATCCACATCGCGATACAACTTTTATCGACAATACACCGATCGACTATTTAGATTTTGCTTCTCCGGTTTCAGGATTGGGATCTAAAATGGGATTAGATGCTACGAATAAATGGCCTGGTGAAACAACTCGTGAATGGGGAAAAATCATCAAAAAAGATCCTAAAGTCATTGCTCATATCGACGAAATTTGGGAAAAACTAGGCTTATAGCCACACACATAAAACTATTAAAACAAGTAAAATTAAATTGTGCATTAATGGCTGATATGTAGGCAAGTAAAAATGAGGCATAACAGACTCTTTTCAATCGCAACAGATTTTGACTTAACATAATATTGAGCTTAATGGAAAGATTAAACATAATAACTATATAAAATAACATTTAATCTAGATGCTAAACAATGTAATATGAAGATATATTTAATATGATCTAAAAATTTATTGGTATATAATTAGTCACAGTTTATTTTTCCATTTTTAGACATAAGGGGTTATAGATGGACAAGGAAAAAGCAACCGCATCATCATTTCAAGATGTACTAGAGTACATTCGTTTATCTCGTCGTTTAAATAAATTAAAACGCGAAATATCAGACAACGAGAAAAAAATTCGAGATAACCAAAAACGCGTATTATTACTTGAAAATTTAAGTGATTATATTAAACCAGATATGACTTACGATGAACTTCAGGCGGTTATTGCAAATATGAAAAGTGATTATGATGATCGTGTTGATGATTACATTATAAAAAATGCAGAAATTTCTAAAGAGCGCCGAGAAATCAGTAAAAAAATGCGTACTTACAGATCAAACTAACTTTAGTTTAGCGATACGACCACTTCAACCATGGTCGCATCGCTTATCAGCAATAGGTTTATCCACCTACTAATTTAACTTTAAATCCTTTATCTTCAAGCAATGATTTTAATAAATCACGTTTATCGCCCTGAATTTCAATAACCCCTCCTTTTAAAGATCCTCCGCAACCACAACGCTTTTTTAATTCAGTCGCTAAATGTAATAATTGGGTATCATCAATATCAAATCCAGAAATAACACAAACTCCCTTTCCTTTACGACCCGACGTTTGTCGTTGAATTCGAATAATACCATCACCTTTTGGACGTACAATAGTTTGCTCTGTTGGTTTAATCCGACCAAGATCGGTCGAATAAACAAGCGGATTATTAGACATATTTAATTAACCTTTGGTTACATCAAGTGTGGATAAAATAGCTTGTAAAGCTGCTTTTGGATCTTCTGCTTGCGTAATCGGTCTCCCAATTACTAAATAATCAGAACCGGCAGCTTGTGCACGTTGTGGCGTCATAATTCGACGCTGATCATCAGGGTGCGAACCTGCAGGCCTAATGCCTGGCGTAACTAATTTAAAATCACCACCTAAACGAGTTCGAAAACTTTGTACTTCTTTCGCGGAACACACAACACCATCAAGTCCGCAATTTTTAGCAAGCAAGGCTAATCTTGTTGCTTGCTCTAACGGAGAAATATTAATACCGATTTCTTGAAGATCGGAAGACTCCATACTAGTTAATACTGTTACCGCTATTAAAATCGGAGCCTCTTTGCCATAAGGGTAAAGTGCATCTTTTGCGGCTTCCATCATTCGAGAACCACCACTTGCATGAATATTTGTCATCCACACACCTAAATCAGCCGCTGAAGCTACAGCTTTGGCAACGGTATTTGGAATATCATGAAATTTAAGATCTAAAAAAATGTCAAAGCCTTTATTCATGACCTGCTTGATAAAATCAGGACCGGCATGAGTAAATAACTCTTTACCTATTTTCAAACGACAATCTTTCGGTTCAACCCGATCAATAAAATTCCATGCTGATTTAACATTAGCAAAATCAACAGCAACGATAATTGGTGATGACATAACAAATTTATTCCTTTTATAAAAATTAATAGCCTATTTTTTTCTAACAAATTCATTTAAATCAGTATAAAAGATTTTGGCACTTTCTTTATAACCTTGTAAAGTCTGATGTACTAAATCTGGACGTGCTAATCCTTGAGCCAACCATTTTTTCACAGAATATCGCCCACCCATCGCAGCTTGCCAGTCCCAAAACAATGTTTTTTCGGATCTTGCTACCTGCTTTTGAATATTTTTAATCGTCGAAAATAATTTAGGTATCTGCTTTTTATTAACCATTGTATCTGGTGGAGAGATAAGCAATACAGCTGCTTTTGGCAATAATTTACGTATTTGACGAATATTTTTAACTAAATTACTTCGATACTCATTAACATCTAATGTTTCATCAAAGCTCTCATTTGTACCATACTCAAGAATAACCAAATCACTTTGGGATAACGCTAATTCTTTAAACCAATTTGGGCTCCATTTTTGCCATATTGCCTGTTTAGCACCATTTGTTCCTATAGCAGAAACAACGACACCTGACTGCCGATAGCGAGTTAACCAAATACCACCTATTTCAGTATTTTCATTTCCATTAATCTCAATAGGTAATTTAGATTTAAAAGAAGTTGTTTGCCAAACATTGGCTTTAGGAATAGTACTTAAATAAATTTTATGATTATTATCATCATAAACTACAAGCGGATTAGGTGTATTTTTAACCATTTTAAATGTCAATTTAACTTGCCAGATTTTATTATCTAATACTTTTGGTCTAATTTGAATTTTAGCGTTATTTTTAATAGGCTTTGCAATAAACCCACCCATAGGAAAATCAATATCACTCAAAGCTCTACTGCTTAATACTTCCCAATTTGTTGATTCCCAACTTACGCCAATATGATTTTGACCTTTAATAAATACAGGTGTTACCCAACCAATACCAGCATCACCATATTCAGCTTGCATTAATGTTCTAAATTCACCAGTAAAAAAATCAGCAGCAGTATGCGAATCACCAAATTGAGTAATTTTTACAACTTGTTCAGTATGTTGGTTAATGCTCAACGATTTTAATCGACTCGCAAATTGCTCAGCATTTGGATCACCAAAATCAACAATGCCTGATACAATCTTGGTTTTACTTTCAGCCATACAACAACAGGCAGTGATTACTATCGTAAAAACTGGAATAATATACCTTATAGATTTAATCAATGTGAGAACCCTCTAATTCGCTAAAAGTAATTAGTTTAATAATAGCTTTAGCCAAAATCTTTTGACCTGTTGACGTAAAATGAATACCATCATCGGATCTTACTTTAATTTTTTCTTTACCCATTTCAATGAAACTACTGAACTCTTGGTAAGTACAACCCAATAACATATTAGTTTTTAAGAAATATTGCCTAGCTTTTTCGACTTCTGATTCATATAAACTACTCAAATAAATCATTCCATCATTTAATTTTGATTTACGCATACAAGGAGGTGCAAGCCAAAGCACTTGCACATTATGTTTTTTAGCACTCTCAAAAATAGTTCCTATACGTAAACGATAGTGTTCTTCCCACAGTTCAGATTTAAACTTAGCATACTTGGTATATCCTTTAACCGGAAAATCCCAAGGATCATTAGGACCTAAAAAAATAATCAATAATTTAATAGAAGGATCAGCAGCTAAATATTCATTAATGGTATGTGGCCAATTAAAAGCCTTTGGATAAGCAAGCCCAGTACTTTGCTTACTTAAATCAAGGCTTTCTATACTATACTCCTTAAATAGCATTTTTTTAACATAAGGCGCAACACCTTGCATTAAAGAATCACCAGCTAAAAATACTTTATCATTTTTAGACAACACAATAGGCAAAGTCACTAAATTTTCTGAATGCTCTACTTGATCCACTTCTGATCGCTCACCAAGTGATAGAGGCAAAACACGCTCATTATGTTCAATATAATTTTTAACGCGTGGCAAATCTGGATAGACAACTACTTTTGTTTTTTCTTGATTATTGCGCTTTTCACTCTGATCTGGAGCCGTAACTGCGATTTGTATAGCTTCATGTGATAATAGTTTGCTTTTCAAAAATGAGGGAAGAGATTCCTTAGGAAAAGCAAAATTTCCCATATCAACAATTGGCAATGCTTTAAACTTAATTAAATGCTTCTGAGTCGCTCCTACCTGCTCTTCAACTAAATTATCTTGAACAAAGATTTTTCCAGAATCAAAAAGATCTGTATGATAGGTTTGTTGCCAATAAATTAGTATTGATTTGTAATATATTGCCATTAATGAGATTGCAATAATAAATAATAGCACCAATACATAGCGAGCAGACAAAGGATTATTATCAAGATGATTAGTTTTCTTTCTTGTATTATGGGATGATTTAGCCGGCACACCTTTATTCAGCGCTCTATAACATTGTCGTTTTAAGTCCGATTCAGATTTTACTTTGTTTTCTGAAAATGTTTTTTTATATATCATCATAATTAAAAACTAGCATAAATAAACTGTGGCATACCGGAAGGAGCACAATAAATAACCGCCCATAAAATAAAAACAAACACAAATGGTAAAAAAACTTTAGATATTTTATAAAGTTGCCTAACAAACCAGTCAGGAAAGTTTTTGCAAACTGGATATAAAAAATAGATAAAAGCTATAACTAAAAAAGCAATAGCATAATGTGGCTCAATCAAAAAGTTATGTGTTAGTGCTGTTAAATAATCCATTGCGTCCGATAAACTTTCACAATGAAAAAATAGCCAAGTAAAACAAATATAATGCCACGTCAATAATCGTGCAATAATTGGGGAACGTGCTGTTATCCACCCTCTACCTAAAAAGTGATCACCAAGGTTAAGTACAATAATACCAAAACCATGACATGCGCCCCAGATAATAAAATTAGCCCCCGCACCATGCCATAATCCAGACAACAACATGGCTAACATAACATTAATTTGTGTTCTAGCCAAGCCACGGCGGCTACCACCAAGTGGAATATAAATATAATCACGAATCCAATGAGATAAACTAATATGCCAGCGTCCCCAAAAATCTCTTAAATTCAATGCCAAATAGGGAAAATTGAAATTAATGGGTAAACGAAAACCTAATAATAGCGCAATACCGGTCACTAAATCAGTATAACCAGAAAAATTTAAATAAATTTGTATTGCATAACCATAAAGACCAACCAGCAAATCAAGAACACTAAATTCTAAAGGATTAGCAAAAATCGGGTTAACCCATTCCTCACAGATAAGCCCACCTAAACAATACACCTTAATTACAGACAAGATAATCAATGTAAATGCTCTATAAGGCTCTAAAATTTCTCTAGGCTGATTTACCGAAATTTGAGGTAAAAAATCTTTAGCACGGTTTATAGGGCCAGCAATAATACTTGGGAAAAAAGATAAAAATAGAGCAAAATCCCAAAATTTAACAATCGGCAGTTCCCTTTTTTTTATTGAAACTAAATAACTTATTGAATGGAATGTGTAAAACGAAATACCTATGGGAATAAAAACAGTCAAAACAGGTAATAAAATAGGTAAATTTAATAAATTGAGTAATGCCTGTAACTCTGAACGGAAAAAATCAAAATATTTGAATAAAGCTAAATTAATTATGGATAAGCATAGCCCCAAAAACAACCAATGCTTTGCATAACGCCTTGAACGAGTGATCATAACTGAAAAACAATATATCACACATGTATAAGCAAAAAGAATAAATGCAAATTGCCAACTGTAACTACAAACGATTAGATAACTAGATATTAATAATAAATGATTTTGTAATTTTGGGGTCAACCGGCATCCCCAATATAACCCGAAAAAAGCGATAAAGAGCAAACCAAATTCAATAGATAAATAACTCACTCACTACAATCCTTTTACATCAAAGTATGCCTAAAACTGAAAATTCTACACCATTTTAATTAGTCTATTGACAATTAATTAACTCTGATTGGGCAAGAACATTATAAATAATTAATTCTTTATTTAACCCTGTTACTGAAAGTAATTGGCGTCTAGCCTGTAACCACAGATCATAAAGCGCATTAATCTTTTCATTACTTAATGTTGCAAGCAATCTAACTAAAGGTACTTGATCACGATTAACAATAAATCGCCCAGCTCTTTGTTTAGCCTTTAACGCATCACTTAACAAAGCACAAAACCAAATAACACGCTCAACAAATTGCTCATGCTCAAAAGTATCTGCCAAAAACCAATAATCATTTTCAGGTAATAACTTTAACAAATTTTCGCAAAATGTTTTTCGTTGTTGCCACTTTTCGGGGGCTAATAAAGCAACTGCTGATAATGGCGCATTTTCGCTCAATAATAGTGCACAGGCAAGTTCATTATCACTATATGGCTGACTGTGCTGTTTTTTCACCCACTCCATAGATTGTTCAAGTGTCGGAATGGGTAAAAAATAGGAAAAACAACGACTACGAATCGTTGGTAACAAATTGCTATTATGCTCATCACTTAAAATAAAATAGGTATTTTCAGGAGGTTCTTCTAAAGTTTTTAGCAATGCATTAGCAGCCGCTTCTGTCATTGAAGCAGCATATTTCACCCAAATAACTTTATTGCCCCCCTGCTGTGATTTTTCATAAATCTTACTTGAAATATTACGTACTTGATCGATACCAATCGACGGCTTACCCAACTCATTAGAAATCACGTAAAAATCAGGATGATGACGTGATAAAAACAACTGACAACTATGACAATTCAAACAAGGCTCTAAATTTACTGAAGCTTGACATAACAAACGGCTAGCTAATTTATAGATAAGTTCATCCTCACCACTACCTTGTACATAACGGATTAACAAAGCATGATGAGCTCGATTTTGAATTATGCCATCGGCCAATTGCTGATAAGGTAATAATAGCCAAGGATAGTCATTTAAAATCATGTAATATTAACCTGTGTTGATAACCATAAAGTTAAAATTTGTTCAATTTGCTCAGTCACCATATTGATTGGTTTTGTTGCATCAATAGTAATAATAGCTTCATCTTGCTTGGCTAGTTCTAAATAACGCTGACGAATTCGCTTAAAAAATGGTAATGATTGCTGTTCAATGCGATCAAGTTCACCACGAGACCTTGCACGTATTAACCCAACTTCGGGGTCGACATCCAGATATAAAGTTAGATCAGGCTTAAAATTTCCTAAAACTTGTTCTTTTAATGTTTCAATAAAAACTTGATCTAATTGACGGCCACCGCCTTGATAAGCTTGCGTCGACAAATCATGCCGATCACCAATAACCCATTTACCTACTTCAAGTGCCGGTTTAATCACATTATCAATTAACTGAATACGCGCTGCATATAGCATAAGAAGTTCAGCTTTATCGGTTAAAGGCTCATGATCCAAACCATTTTTAATCATATTCCGTAATGCTTCTGCAATTGGTGTACCACCCGGTTCACGCGTAAATCGTAAATCGTAAATATTATGTTTATTTAAAATTTGAGCAACAGTATTAATTGCCGTGGTTTTACCTGCCCCCTCAAGACCTTCGATGACAATAAATTTACCTGTCATGCTTAATTTCCTAACTTATTTATGATGACCACACAGTTAATATTGCATATTGTACGCTATTTTTACCAAATTTATTAGCTCCTATCACAATTAGCAGCTTAATAATGAATAGAAAAAAAATCAAAAATGGGAAAATTTTCATCAGATCCCACTAAGTGAATTAATTATATATCTAGATAATATATACAAAACCTGTATCATAATTGGCACTAACAAAATAGTTAAATATTTACTCTCTTTCTAAATATGAGCAATTTACCCGTGTTTAACGTTTATAAAATTTGCACATATTTAAGAGAAACACAATAATTAAAAAATCATTAGGATTTAAGTTAATGAACGATTTCATTCATTTTTATGACCTATTAGCAATAATTTTAAGTCCATTTTTATTTATTGCTATACTTAACTTGCTATTACCAAAAAGCATAAAAGAAAATGTAAGCAAAGATGAGAATAAATACACCTCTATCGACGGTTTGCGTGGTATCTCTGCTATTTTTGTATTTATATCTCATTCATTATTATCGTGGCGGTATTTTTTTGTGGATGGCGGTTGGATCAACAACACACCGCTTTTAATTTTTGATAAAAACTTAAATGAACAAATCGCAATAGGTTTTCTATCTTTAGGAGGATTAGGTGTAAGTTTTTTCTTTATGATTACAGGGTTCTTATTTTTTGACCAATTGCTTAGAAATAAAGGAAAAATAAACATCATAAAATTTTTTATTAAGCGTTTTTTTAGAATCGCTCCTTTATATTACTTTGTTATTGCTCTAGTTTTTATTACAGTTTTTTTAACAGGGATTCCAGAGTTTCCAACACTTAAAAAAGAGATACAAGCCTTTTTATCATGGACAACATTTGGGTTATCAAATATTAAAACCATATCGGCATTAATACCTACATCATTAGTTGTTGCAGGTGTGTTATGGACATTAGCCATTGAATGGAAGTTTTACGCATGTGTACCTATCTTAAGCATATTCACTCGAACAAAATTAACGGCAATTTTATTTGTTTTTTGTGGGATAGCTATCACAATTGTTTTATTTAATCTTGGCAAAATAAAAGACATTAGATTGTTTTTACCTTTCTTCTTTGGAATGCTAGCAAGTTTATTTGTTAATAACTATTTAATTCCATTAAAATCAGGTATTATCAAATCGCCTATTACCTCACTATTTATATTAGTGTTTTTCCTCTTTGCTGTATTTAAACTACAATTTGGGTATTCAGGGTTAATATTTCAAAGTGCATTAGGACTAATATTTATTCTCATTGCAAGCAACAATAGTGTATTTGGACTACTCAAATCAAAAATCTTCATAACATTAGGTAAATTAAGCTACAGTTTTTATCTAATACATGGGCTTGTTTTATTTCTAATAAACGGCGTAATAATGAAAAGCGGAAACTTTTTATTAAATAGCCTTGTATCCATGTTGATAACATTATTGATTAGCATTTTTACCTATTACTTCATTGAAAGAATAGGCATTAATTTTGGTCATAAAATAACTAAAAACTAAAATAGATAATGTCCCTTTGTTGACATGACTATTAATAACAACGGTTTGTTTATTATTAAGAATAGCAAAACGACAACCTCTAACGATGTTTTGTGCGGTTTTAATTTCAGGCATTTCAAGCATTGAAGAAAGAAATAGCATTAATATTTCAAACACCTAAAACCGCACTAAAAATTTTAAGGTTTGCAAGGCCAAATTATTGCCATTTTAGAGCAACTTTAACTAATGTTGTTTAGAATTTATCCCTGTGTAAACAGGGAACAAGTTTGTGGTTTTGACTCATAATATACCTAATTACGGTTTATCCCTGTGTATACAGGGAACACTCCAAATGTAGCTATTTGTTTTATTTAGAGTTATAGCAATGAATAAATTCTACCAGGTTTTTGAAAATTTTAAAAAAATTTAACCTATTGATTTTAAACAGGTAAAAAAGAAACTAATCTTAACCCATCCAGATCTACCGGAACTCTTCTATTTGTACCATAAGTTTGGAAATCAAATCCAGATTCGGTATTTGTTGCCCACGCAAGGACAACATTGCCTTCTTCAGCTAGTTCAATGATTTGCTGCCATATCATTTCCCGAATGGGGCGAGGTACATCACCAATATAAACACCAGCTCTAATTTCTAATAACCATACAGCTAAACGACCTCTTAATCGAGGTGGTACATTTTCGGTAACCACAACGCACATACTCATAGTTAGTAACTCCTAAAACCACTATCAGCAAGTGATTGTGGTTCGGGGATAGCAGGGGGTTGTATGTCATCAGGTGGAAGGGGTGGTTCAATCCCCCCTGCAGATAGTACTTCTTCAATTAGAGGAATTAAAGTTGCCAATGTTTTTTGACTTCTAAAAATTTCACGGCAAGCTATTCGTACTTGGCGATCAGGGTCAATTTTGTTTTTAGCTGCAATTTCAAAAGCGATAGGAACTACTGTATCAAATTTGATTATATCGGCAATATCATATACAAAAGAAAGTGGCTTTCCGCTGTGCACAAAACCAATTGCAGGCGCATAACCAGCAGCTAAAATTGCCGCTTCAGTTATACCATATAAACAAGAAGTTGCTGCACTTATGCATTGATTAACCGTATCCCCCTTTTGCCAATCTTTAGGATCATATTTTCGTCCATACCATTTTACATGATAGCGTTTTGCCAATAATGAATAGGTTTCACGCACACGTGAACCTTCAATCCCTCGTAATTGCTCAATCGAGCGTCGACTAGGAGCCGGTTCACCAAATCGTAATTCAAACATCTTTTTAACGACTTTTAAGCGAAGATCATCATCTAGTGCCAATTTTGCTTGGTAAAGTAATTTATCGGATCGCGCGCCACCAGGTTGACCTGATGAATACATCCTCACGCCGGCTTCCCCCACCCAAACGAGTAATGTTCCCACTGTTGCCGCTAGTTTTACGGCAGCATGTGATACTCTTGTACCTGGCTCTAACATAATACAGGCAATAGAACCCACTGGAATATGAGTTCTAATACCGGTTTGATCTATCAAAACAAACGCCCCGTCTAACACATCAATTTGTCCATATTGCAGAAAAACCATTGATGTTCTATTTTTTAAAGGGATAGGGTTAAGTGGAACATACACCATATTACATGCCCTATTGATAGCGTTTTATCAAGAATAATCCACAACCAAAGCCTTTACTTTTACCAATGCCTTGATAAAGCGTTTCCAAAAATAGTTTAGGATCAGTGACAATTAAAACTCCTTCAAAATCAACACTACTATACCTAATCGGCTTAAGATTTTTTGCCTTATTTAAAAGGTTTAGGTTATAGCTAGTAATAGCACAATTAATTGTCTGATTGTCGTTTTGCTTTAAGGAAAAGCCACGTTTTTCTCCCTGCCGAATTAGCCAATCAAGTGCAGCTTTATTTTGATAAATTTTTATATCATTACTAGATAGATTTTTTTCCTTATCCTCAGCTTTAGCAATGTACTTAGCGTTCATCATGACATCACAACGTTTACCATTTTTAACAACAACTGGATTAGCACGTAAGGAAAAAATTAACTCTAATCCTGATGTCAATTGTGGCGAATAGGGTTTTGTTTCCACAAAAAATAGTTCGTGCTCAGCTAGTGGCGCAACATTTGATAATAGATAATACTGTCGACCTTTGTTTGTTTGCTCTTCGCGAAATAAAAACGAACGCTTATTTTGATTAGGGAAGAGTTGCCATAACCATTGATGAAGTGCATAAGAACCAGCAGATTGCATTTTTTGTTGCATCGGATAAGAAAGCCGATCTAACTTTAGGGTAACTCGGGAAAAATACATCTATTCGCTCCTTTTTAAATATCCTACATACTGTCGGCGATTTTCAAATTGCCAACGCTGCCGATTAATCGGCTGATCTTGACGAAGCTGAATTTTAATCAAATCAAAATTAGCCTCTTGATCGGCATGTTCCCAATAGTATTCATCAGCAACGCTTTCGATTAAATCACGAATAACAGGATCGTTGTGATGATGTTGTCGATAATATTTATCTGCATAAACAAAAGCATCGCTGAGCGTACCTTCATAGATAACAGGCGATAAAGGTAACGCTAGTGGTGAATTTTTCCTGCCTATATAAAGTGGAAATTCTGGCGTTAATAATGCCTGCTGTATTTGCTCAACACAATAAGGTGCCTTTTCGGTTTCAGTCATTACAATTTGATAATAAACATCATTATAATATTCGCGATGCGTAAGCAAAGTTTCTAACTCTTTCGGATTTCGGCGAATTTCATCAAAACGGGTATAAAGGGGTTCTTTTTTATTAGCCCTTGGCGCCTGAAGAGTATGAAAATCCCTGAACCAACTGTTATTGGCAATAAAAGGGCGAATAGCAAAATGATAATGCCGATTAAAGGTTTCGATATGCTTATCATCGCGCCGAATACCTAATGCTGCCGACGCTAAGCCCAATAAAGCAGAGCGGGAAGGAATAATATTGCTGTGGCGTACTTCACCAACAGCATGTTCTCCCCACGAGGTTAAAGGCGCATAAATTTGAAAAATAAGATGTTTTATCACCTTGTCTGCTCCTTATTTTTGCACAACAAAATCTAATGCATCGGTTAAGGTTCCTGTACCTGTTTCAGTGTTAAGCACATATCGGCTATCAGCACATTGACCATATACCTTATCAAACTTATCCAGTTGTTGTTCTAAACGCGTAATAGCGTCGTTAACCAAATCTTCGCTACAAATAGCTTTAAAATAAGCCACAGCAAGCGATCTAGGTTGCTGCGTTCCTTTTTCAATGAGTAAATAAGAAGTATAAGCACGAGATGCAAAGCTGTTTTGCAAACCCAATGGTGCTACTTTTGTTGCAGATTCAGTTAAGGCTTTAAGTGTTTTTTCAACCAATGCTTCATCGCCATTTAAATTTTCAAGTAGCAGATCACGGCTTATACAGATATAAGTGTAAAAGAGTGCTGAAGCAAAAGCACGCTCTCCTAAATGAGCCGATCCTGCATCTACATCTTTGTTGTTTAAATCATCGACAGCAGTAAAAAAATCATCTTCAATGGTAACGGAACTTACACCTAAAGCATGAGAAACTTGGCACGCAGCTTCCACACTAAACGATGGGCTGTCAGCTAACATTCGTCCAAATAGCGCAATATCAATACTACTATTTTGTTTACGTAATAATTTTACTTCGTCATCAGTTGGTACTCTTTTTTCGTTGATCAGCTGTTCAACCAATTGAGCTATCGCTCGTTGTTCATCGTTACTAATATGTACCAATTGTTCAATATCCAAATTATCCAATGGATCTTTTGGAGTTTTCTCTTTTTTTAATTTACCAAATTGCTCCGCTATTTTAATGGCACTTTCTTTGGCTATTTTATCAACAACACCCTGTTCAACCATCGGTTTGTAAACCAATTCTCTTGCAAATCGTCGAGAGCGAATACCGATGTTATCGCTTAAAGATTGATAAAAGTATTCCGATGTTCGCCATGCTCTTTTTAAACTTTGTGATGAAATACGTAAACGATTACTATTCCCCATTTTGGCCGTTTTTGGTCGTCCTAAATCGTCACGATTCAGATTAGAAGGCGCATAAGCAGTTAATAAATGTAATTGAATAAATGTACTCATAATAGTTATTCCTTAGATTGTTTTTTAGTTGAGTTGTAATCCATTGCCCAACGAACAGAAAGACGTTTAAATGGATCAGTATTACGTAGTAAATTTTGCTGACGATCGTGCCACTCTTGCATCCATAAAAAGATGCCATCAGCCAGGGAAAAAAGATTTACGCCTTTTTCACCCCTCATTTTTACAGCACGAATTAAGCGAATGCAAAATTCTTCAGGTGTTTGACTTGCTAAAAGTTGTTCAAAACGCAAACAAGATAAAAAATTACGTTCTCCACTCTTAACTCTTTCACTTAGTTGTGCGGCAAAAGTCCCCTTTCCATTATTTGCATCAGCAAATGCAGCAACCCTCGTAAATTGAGCCAATGCCTGGTGATAAATCGGTTTTGAGGCTAATGCACTACTTTCATTAAATAATGCATTAGCTAAAATCATATAGCCTTCTTGTAACATTACTGCGTAAAGTGACGATGATCGACGTAATTCTGAGCGAAGCTTTCGCCCATTATAAGTGCCACCGTTGAAGTTATATAGCCGTTGTTGTAGCATCGAAAACCATTCATCAATAATTTTTTTATGGTTTTCATTAAGTACAATTGGTTTTTGGATAAGGCTGTTTGACATATTGTTCTCCATTTCTACAAGCAAGACTATTTGCTTTCTTTAATTTTTTTAAAATATTTAAGTTTATTAAAATCTGTGAGCAATCTTTCTCTCGCACTAATTTGGCAAAACACCTTTTGGTTGCTATTGTTATCTTTAATAAATTTAAATGTCTGATCAGGATCACCAAAAGCGGCTTTATCATAAGTTTGAGTAATATAAGTTAGCAAAGTCTTTGCCCAACTATTCAATAAAGGTAGCCGACCTTCTGGATTATCTTTTTCGGCAATAAGCTGTTTGACCAATTGATAGAATGGAAATTCTGTTTCCTTCCAATAAGCAATATCTAAGTAACTTGACTCTTTTTTTATACTAGTCATGGCCTTACGCAATATCGGCAAGGTATCTTTACTAAGATCTAATGCCCGCTCAATTAATTCTTTGATATCAGAATCAGGATCAGCTAAATCAAGATAAAAAGGGAAAGTATGTTCATACCAGCAACGTACTTTCATATTGTCAAAATCATAACCAAAACACCATAAATGATATTTATCACTCGATTGTAATCTACGACTATAATGCGTGGATATCACTCTGGCTGATTGCATATTATCATTTATACTGACCATACCTAACCAATCTCGATATATTAAACCACCCGGTTGCCCCTTTATAGCAATCGGTGCACCTGTTTTGATGTCAGTCCGATAAGGAGTTAACGGATGTCGCCAATTTTGATATTGAGTACCGTAATTTTTAGTTTGGTATTGAGTAATAAGTGTAGATGAAGCCGCTCCACAAAGATCACATTGTCCTTGTTCGGTTTGTTCAAAATCAAGCTCTATTCGACGCGGCATCCCCCAGTAGGCTTGACAATAATTGGCTTGTTCAGGAAAAACACTTAAATTTCCTGGTGCTTCACTGGTTTTTGTAGCACTGAGCCAAGGGAAGACCGAATCATCAAATTGTTGTGGTTTTTCTTCGTCATCTAATGGTATAACGTTTAACCATAATTTTTTCCATAATGGGGTAGATTGATTACATTCTGGCATTATTAAGGTAGTGATAGGTCCACCACCACGCAAACTAACACGATGCCCAACCCCACCAGATGGTGCATTAGTTTGTAAAGTAAATAGCGCAATTACCGCACAGTGCGGACAGAGTCCTTTAACAAAATCACGTTTAATAAAGTGATCGGTATTTTTCTTTAATGCATTTTCACCTGGCGCTTCAACTAATAAGCCAGCTATCGATACCTTACTGCCTTTTAACTTATTAAAGTCTTGCATAAAAGCTGGTTTAGCTGCCCCAAATTGCATAGCAAGCTCAGCAGGTTTAAAAGCTGAGTCTAATTGAGATTGTTTAATACCATTATCCCAATATTCATACCACTCATCATTATCGTCTGGGGCAAAAGTAGTTTGTAGCAAACCGATAAGAAATTGATAAGCGGCACCTTGAAAATCGGGTCTGAAATAGGCTAAATCTGAAATGGTTTCATCAACTAACTGGCAGGGACTTATTTTACTAATATGACCATCAAAATGAACAACCGGTATCCATTTTTCGTCTAATAAAGATAAAGTAGACAAATTATAATACTCCAAATAAATACTTACAGCTAATAATTCATACAGGTTATAAATATAATACATTTTAAATTTTTTTACATTTAATTTTCATAAAAAAAATTTAAAAGATGAAGCACATAATGCGTAACATTACCCTATTAAAATCTATATAATTATCAGCTTTGTATTAGTGATTTCAAGTCAAGTAAGCATTATAATTGCAAACTATAAGCGCTACCGTTATAAACGACATTTAATTACTGATCACAGATAAATAAAATGTAATGTTGAGAAAGTTATGAATCAAAAAGGTGACGATAAATACCCACTAACAGATAACCAAGGCAGCATAGATACGCCTTCTAGCTCTAGCACTAATCACATAGAAACCAAAATGCATTTGTTTTTTTCAATCTTTATCAAGTTAACTCCCTTTTCGATGATTTGGGTTAGTTTTGTTCTAACCTATGGCGTGATTTGTATGTACACTAATGCCGCTGGGCAAGATGAGTTTTATCGATTCATCTTTTTTTTGCAAAAACCCATTGTGATTATACTTAATAGTGTTGCGTTACTATTGGCGCTAGCGCATAGCTTAATGTGGTTTAAACAGATGCCTAACCTATTAATGTTTAAAAGTAAACCTCAATCCTTTTTACTTATTGCTAGCTTATGGTTAATAACAATAATGGGATCGGCATGGTTAATTATAGTGGTATTAAGTTAAGTAGGTTAAATAATGAAAATTCAAGAAAAACAAAAGCAATGCTCAAGAAATCGTATTATCCAAGGGTTATTTAATTTAGGTAGCACATGGGCAGCTATTTTTGTTCCAGTTGTAATTATTATCATGGGATTTATTATTCCTTTAGGTGATGCTAGAACCCGTTCTTATATTTTAAAATTAGCAAATACTGACTTTGGCAAAGTTTTTTTATTATTAATGATTTCATTACCAATCTGGTATGGATTGAAGCAGATTTTAACCATTTTACACCATTTTAAAATCTCCCCTAAACGCGAAAACTTTCTAGCATATGGCATCGCATTGGCTTGGACTTTACATGCAATCTATATTTTGTTTGTTAGAGTATAACTGTTTGTTTTATGGCTAAATGGAAATGAGCGTTATTCCTAAAATAACGCTTATTAATTAGAAAATTTAATAATAAGTCACTTTTCTAATAATATTTGCCTGTTTATTATTTTGATCTTTCCTTACTTTACTGGCTGTTAACCAATCGTTTTTATCGTTAAAGGTTAAGAAATTAGTTGCATAATGGATCGATCTTTTACCAGATGAAGAGTAAAAAGACTGTATTGCGCTTAAGCGGTGATTATTATCATATTGGTATAAAAAATCACTTTCACTTTTCAAATCCTTACCAAATTGAGAGACAAATTTAGAAAGTTTTTGATCTTGATAGTTATAAGTAAAAACAGAGTTACCTTTTAAAGCTTTATCAGTATATTGACCATTGATATCGGTTTCTTTAAGTTGCCATCTTACCTTTTTATTAATCAAGCAATTGTTGCTGTCATATTGATAACTATCGTTTTGAATAAAAATAAAATTAACAGCTTTTTTCACTTGATGCGACTGAATAATTTTACCTTGTGTATCTGTAGTGAATTGAGTGATGCTGTTAGTTTTATCTTCAAAATCTTCAATAATGTTTTCCCAGCCTGTATCAATCTTTTGCAAATGTTCGGAATACAGCTGCTTATTATTATCCGAATAAAGTTCATAGTGACTTTGTATAATTAGTCCATTTGGGTCATAATCCAATGTATGATTTGCTATTGTTTGATTTGTATTTTCGTCTTTTGTGATTGTCGTTGTGGTTTCTTGCTTAATACCTTTTACAGGCAAATCAATATAATCAAATAGTTGAAAAATATAATTGTTTGCTTCAACAGTATTTTGATCGGCATTATCACCACATGATAATGCCATTGCATTTAACGAAATCAAAGATAAACACGGTATTAATAATAAAGAGAGTATTTTTTTTTGCATAATTTTCCGATATATTTATTTGGTTAAATCAGTTATCAACACATCATTATTGATTTGCTTTATTCCTTACGCATTAACAGCGCATCACCCCAATTTATTTTATTTTTCTGTTTTTTATCATCTTTATCCTGTTGTTCATTGGTCTTATCAGAATAAATAAATGTTTTATTTTTTGCTTTTAAGAAAAACGACTTATCTAAAAATGACAGTAATGTTTTAGTATATTCACTTTCTGGTTCAAAAAAGATCTTATCATGCGAGCCTTGCTCAATAACTTTACCGTCTTTCATGACTATCACTTGATGACACATTGAGCAAACCACAGCTAAATCATGACTGATGAATATATAACTTAACTGATACTTCTCTTGCAATGATTTAAGCAGATTTAAAATTTGCTGTTGCATTGTATGATCTAAAGATGAAGTAGGTTCATCTAAAATTAATAACTCAGGTTTCAAAATTAATGCTCTTGCAATGGCTATTCGTTGACGCTGCCCACCTGAAAACTCGGTTGGATAACGATAACGAATTTGCGGATCTAAGCCAACTTCTTGCATAATATCAACTACAGCTTGCTCACGTTCGGATTTGCTAAGTTTTTTATGAGTTTTTAACCCTTCACTAATAATTTGCTCAACATTAAGACGGGGATTAAGAGAAGAAAATGGATCTTGAAACACCACTTGGATACGACTACGAAATGGTAACAATTTTTTTCCCGTTAAATTTTGTATTGGATGACTATCAAATACGATTTCACCTTGAGAGTTTATCAGACGTAAAATAGCCAACACTGTTGTGCTTTTTCCTGAACCTGATTCCCCAACGATACCAAGCGATTCACCTTGGTGCACTGAAAAGCCAACGTTGTCGATAATTTTCTTTTTTTTATTACTAAATAGCCGTTTTTGAGTAATCACCTCGACATTAAGATGATTAACATTAAGTAGTATACCCGGTGTATCTGGCAGTGACACTGGATCGCCACTAGGCTCTGAATTCAATAATGTTTGTGTGTAGGTATGCTGCGGGCGTAAAAAAATACGCTGTTTATTATTGTATTCAACAATTTCGCCTTGTTGCATAACAGCTACTTTATCAGCTAGTTTTTTCACAATACCAAGATTATGTGAAATAAACAGCATGCTCATATTCAATTCTTTCTTTAACTCTTTTAATAACTGAATAATTTGCGCCTGAACAGATACATCAAGTGCTGTTGTCGGTTCATCAGCAATCAATAATTTAGGGTGCGTTAATATAGCCATAGCAATCATTACTCGCTGCCTTTCGCCGCCAGATAGTTGATGAGGATAAGCTGATAATTTACTTTTTGGTTCCCTAATGCCTACACGATCAAGGTATTGTAAAATTTCGCCACGAGCTTGATTACGCTTCATTCCTCGATGTAACGCCAGCACTTCATAAAGTTGCTTTTCAACTGTATGTAAAGGATTTAATGACACCATCGGTTCTTGGAAGATCATGCTAATTTCATTGCCACGAACTTTACGAAGTTCTTTATCTGGCGCATGTAATAATGATTTTCCTTCAAACAAAATATCGCCAGTTGGGTATACAACTTGTTCTTTACGTAGTAGTCGTAAAATTGATAATGCGGTAATGCTTTTCCCTGAGCCTGACTCCCCCACTAACGCAAGTGTTTCTTGCTCATTAATATCAAAACTAATATTACTTACTACTTGCGATAGTAAATGCGTACTGCGTTTAAATGCAACACTTAAATCCTGAACGGATAATAAAGGAGAACTCATTGATACACACCTTTGTTTGGATCAAATGCATCTCTTACTGCTTCGCCAATAAAAATAAGCAGTGACAGTAAAGTTGCAATAACTAAAAATGAACTGACGCCAAGCCAAGGAGCTTGTAGATTGTTTTTACCTTGTAGTAATAATCGTCCTAGTGATGGCGAATCAATCGGTAAACCAAAACCTAAAAAATCTAGCGCTGTTAGTGTTGTTATCGAGCCACAAAGTATAAAAGGTAAAAAGGTTAATGTTGCCACCATGGCATTAGGCAAGATATGACGAAACATAATTTTAGTGTCACTAACTCCCATTGCTTTAGCTGCACGAATATAATCAAAATTGCAAGTACGCAAAAATTCAGTACGCACTACACCTACTAAAGCCATCCAACCAAATAATACGGTAATACCTAATAACCACCAAAAATTAAGCGGTAAAATACTAGCTAATAGAATAATAACAAATAGCTCTGGTAACCCACTCCATATTTCTATGAAACGTTGACCGATTAGATCAATTTTACCTCCATAATAGCCTTGTATTGCCCCAAAAATGACACCAATAATTGAAGTGAAAATCGTCAAGAAAATCGCAAAAAACATAGATATGCGAAAACCATATAAAATATTGGCTAATACATCGAAACCTGCATCGGTGGTGCCTAACCAATGTGATGCCGAAGGCGGCGTTGGAAACGTGTTTGATGTATCATAAATTAATGTATTGTAGCTATAACGAAATGGCGCCCATAAAATCCAGCCATTAGCTTCTATTTTATTTTGTACAGCAGGATCAAGAAAGTTAGTTTGCGTGGCTAATTGTCCACCAAATTCCGTTTCTGGATAAAAATGAAAAATCGGCGAATAGTAATTATCCTGATATTTAATAAAAATGGGGCTATCGTTAACAATAAAATCAGCAAATAAGCTAATCACAAAACAGATCATAAATAACCAAAGTGAGTAATAACCACGACGATTCTGTTTAAATCGTTGCCAACGCTGTTGATTAATAGAATAATGGGTGGTCATTAGTTGCGAGCCTCAAAGTCAATACGTGGGTCAATCATCATATAAGATAAATCAGATAATAATTTAGTAATAAGGCTGATTAATGTAAAGATATACAATGAACCAAAAATCACCGGGTAATCACGTTGTATAATTGCCTCATATCCCAATAGCCCAAGTCCATTAAGCGAAAAGATAATTTCAATCAATAATGAACCTGTAAATAAAATACCAACAAAAGCCGCAGGAAAACCCGATACAATCAGTAATGTTGCATTGCGAAAAACATGTTTATATAAAATTTTTCTTTCACTTAATCCTTTAGCACGTGCGGTTATTACATATTGTTTGCGGATTTCATCTAAAAATGAATTTTTAGTTAGCATGGTGAGTGATGCAAAACCGCCAATGACCATTGCGATAGTAGGTAAACAGATGTGCCATGCGTAGTCTTTTATTTTGCCCCAAAAATCGAGTTGATCAAAATGGTTTGATATTAGCCCACGTAGAGGAAAAATATCCCAATAACTACCACCAGCAAATAATACAATAAATAAAACTGCCAATAAAAAAGCAGGTATTGCATAGCCAATAATAATTAATGTACTTGACCAAAAATCAAATGCAGAACCATCTTTCACTGCTTTGCGAATGCCTAACGGGATTGAAATGAGATAAACAATCAAAGTACTCCATAATCCCAATGAAATTGAAACAGGTAAACTTTTGGCAATTAAACCTAGTACTGATTCACTTTTAAAGAAACTATTACCAAAATCAAATAATATATATTTCTTTAGTGTTTCGATATAACGTTCAAATATCGGTTTATCAAAGCCGTACTGCTTTTCTATCATTGCGACAACTTGGGGATCAAGACCACGTGAACCTCGATAATTTGATTCATTTTTATACTGCTGCACTGACGCAGATGAGCTACCGCTCCCTGGCAATAGCCCTTGCCCTGCTTGCGGTCCGTTTTCAATCATAGCAAGCGCCTGATCAACGGGTCCACCTGGCGCAACTTGTACAATAAAAAAGTTGATAGTTAAAATCACAAACAATGTTGGAATAATCAACAACAAGCGGCGAATAAGATAATTTAGCATATTAATGTTCCCGATTTTTAGGCAGGCTAGCTGCTTTATTAGCATCATACCACCAGCTATCAACACCTATTGCATAAGTCGGTTGTATAGCTGGTTGCCCAAATTTATTCCAGTATGCATAATACGTTTTACTGTTATACCACATTGGAATCATTGGATATTCTTGCGTTAAAATACGATCAAGCGCTCGTCCTAACGGGACTAATTCTTCTTGATTATCCACATGCTTGGTGATTTCAGCAATAATGGCATCAATCGCCTTGTTATGCAAACCCGATGCGTTCCAAGATGAATTAAGATACTCGCTCCCCCAAAGTATCTGCAAATTAGAGTTTGGGTAATTGACGGCATAATAATCACGTGCAACCATATCATAATCACGTTCACGAACACGTCGTAATTGTTGTGCTGAATCTAGTAAGGTAATATTCATGGTGATCCCCAAACGCGCTAAATTTTGTTGAAAGGGAATGGCATATTTAATATCACTACCAAGGTAACTGATTAGTTCAAATTCAAATGGCTGATGTGTTTTAGTGTTAATCAGCTTACCGTCTTTAATTTCCCAGCCCGCTTGTTTTAGTAATTCAGCTGCCTTTAATAAATTATCACGATTAAAGCCCTGACCATCGCTTTTTGGCAAATAATAGGCATTACCGAAAGCACGTTTTGGAATAATATCTTTATAGGCATTAAGCCATTTTAATTCTTGCTCGCTAGGTGTACCAGTTGCGGCATAAATGGTATTTTCAAAAAAGCTATAAGGTCTTTTGTAACTGTCATAATAAAAGGCATGATTTAGCCATTCAAAATCAAATGCTAAGGTAATTGCTTCACGAACTTTAATATCTTTAAATAGATCTTTTTGTAAATTAAATGCAAGCCACCGAGTATCGGTAGCTGTTTGAACTGGTTTTTCTTGTTTAATAATATAATTAGAATCAAAATACCGACCTTGATATTGAGTAAACCAGTTTTTAGGTTGATCTTCAGCACGCAAATCATATTCACCTGCTTTAAAGGCTTCTAGTGAAACATTATCATCCATATAATAATCAATGCGTTTTTCGTCAAAATTATCTAAGCCTTTATTAATGGGTAAATCACGCGCCCAATAATCTGGATTACGTCGATAAACAACATATTGCCCTAATTTATAATCACTAATGTAGTAAGGACCACTACCAATAGGTGGCGTAATTAATGGTTCAGAAAGATCATGATCTTTCCAAAAATGTTTAGGCATAACGCGCATACTACCAACAAACGAAAGGAGTTTTTCACGATCGGAATCGGGAATATCAACCCGCACATGCTCATCATCTATTGCCTTAACTGTAATACCTTTATTATAAACACGATACTGAGGCACACCTTCAGTCATAAATTTATGAAAGGTAAACTCAACATCATGGGCAGTTATTGTTTTTCCATCTTGAAAACGAGCGTTGGAATTAATAGTAATTTCTGCCCAACGATAACTATCAGAATAAGTTATTGACGTCGCAATAAGTGGATAAAAACTGGTAATATCATCAGCCGTATTGGTAAAAAGCGTGTCATATAACGCGCCTGAGTTTCGTTCAGGTGCCCCACGGCTAGCATAGCGATTCAAATTATCAAAAGACCCAACTTCAGCCATTTTAATTACGCCACCTTTAGGTGCATTAGGATTGACATAATCAACATGTTGAAAATTATCAGGATACTTTGGTTGACCTGAAAGTGAAAAGACTGTTTTATAATAAATTTTTTCGCTCGGCTGTACTGGTTGTACTATATTATTTAAAAGCTTTAGCTCTTCATTAGCGAAAACAGGGGAAGAAAGAATAGCAAATCCACTCATGCAACTTAAGATGAGTATCGCTTGTATTTTTGGTTTAATTCGATTAATCACTCTAATTTAATCCCTGTTTAAAACATAATATTGCACAAATACTAATTGCATAACCCTATTAATTTACTTAATAAACACGAAAAACAATATTAATTCTACTTATTTAATTCGCTCTATTTTGCCAAACTTCAACTAAATGAGCAAAACCTAATTGATAAAATTAATGTTAAATAAAAATGTTAGCAAAAAACCGCTTTATATTTTTACATAAACAACGCTATATTAAGCAACTGATATACCATGATTAACTTTTAACTTTTTATCAAGCATAATCTAAAATAAGATAACTTAAATTGAGTCTTATTAATAATAGCCAATTAATACCCAAAAATTAGATTAATAAAAAGTTAAAACTTAATTTAATTAAAGTTTATATTGCAATACGTTATCGTTTAAAAGTAACACCGAATAAAAGTTATATAGGAATAAAAAGTATAATGAGTGAGCTGTATTATCAATATTGGGGAAAATGTCATCAAAGTTCTGATAGCGATAGTTATCATTTACTTGCTTATCATAATTTAGATGTAGCGGCTTGTGGATATCAAATTGTAAAACAAAATTATTTCAATTCTGCTGAACTTTTTGAACAAATTGGTTTCTCCCAAGAAGATAATGAAAAGAGCGCACTTTGGTTTGCCTATTTTTTATCTTGGCATGATATTGGCAAATTTGCTAATGGATTTCAGCAATTATTTAAGCATAATAACCCAATGCTTGTAGCCGCCGATCCAACTAAACAATACACAACCAGACATGACTCACTTGGTTTTTGGTTATGGAATGAATTTCTTAGAAATAAAACAGAAATTCTGCTTGATAACCATAATCGAGATATCACCCTGTTTTTTGATATCTGGTTACCCATTATGACAGGGCATCATGGCAAGCCGCCATTGATTAGTGCAAATGGTAATTCATCTTTTAATAAACAAGACAAACAAGCATCACTTGAATATATCAACGCGATTAATCAACTATTTATTATTGATAATAAATTAAATCACTACCCTTCTTATTTTTTTGATCAAACTATACGCAACAGGCTTAAACAAACTAGTTGGCTAATTGCAGCCTTAACAGTTATTAGTGATTGGTTAGGATCTAACAAACAATTTTTCCCATTTTGTTCAAACGCAATGCCACTCACTCAATATTGGCAAAACCATGCCATTATTCAGGCAGAAAAAGCCGTAGCATCCTTACCAAAATCATCACCAATTGCACCTTTCACAAGTATTAAAACCTTATTTCCATTTATTGAAAAACCAACACCACTGCAACAACAAGCATTTTCTTGTCAATTATCTGATCATGGTGCGGAATTATTTATTATGGAAGATGTGACTGGAGCAGGCAAGACCGAGGCATCGATGATCTTAGCGCACAAACTCATGTCGGCAAAAAAAGCACAGGGGATTTATATTGGCTTGCCAACGCAAGCAACTGCAAATGCGATTTATCAACGTATGGCAAGTGTATATGGACAGTTATATCAACCGGATAGTCATCCTTCTCTTGTTTTATCCCATGGAAACAGCGATATGAACCCGAACTTTACTGATTCGATATTAAACAGAGACGAGAATAGCGAACAACACTACCCAAAAGGTGAGCAAACAATTAGCGCTGAATGTAATGAATGGTTTGTCGACACGCGCAAAAAATCCTTATTAGCTGAAGTTGGTGTCGGTACATTAGATCAAACCTTAATGGCGGTGATGCCATTTAAACATCAATCATTACGCTTATTAGGTTTACGACACAAATTGCTTATATTAGATGAAGTCCATGCGTATGACAGTTATGTGGTTAAATTATTGGAAGTCTTATTACATTATCACGCTTTACAAGGTGGCAGTGCTATAATTTTGACGGCTACCTTACCTTATTTTTTACGTGAAAAACTGCTTAATGCTTTTTATAGAGGATTAACTAACAATAAACAAAGTATAATGTTAAACCCAACCTTACCTTTTCCACTAATGACACAACTTAATCATCAAGGTTTAACTGAACAAGCCATTGCCACAAGAGAAGAAGTTAAACGTCAGGTAAATATTGACTGGATCAGCAATACCGACGCAGGAATAAGTAAAATACACCAAGCATTAGCACAAGGAAAAATCATTTGTTGGATCAAAAACAGTGTCAGTGATGCCATTACTTTGTATCAACAACTTCAACTTGAATTAAATTTAGATACCAACGCTATTTTACTATTCCATAGCCGTTTTGCTTATTGTGATCGAATCGAAATTGAACAAAAAACCTTGCAATGGGCAGGCAAAACATCTAATCATCAGATTCGATCAGGAAAAGTAATCATCGCCACACAAGTGATTGAACAATCCTTAGATCTTGATTTTGACGAAATGATTAGCGATATAGCCCCGATTGATTTACTCATTCAACGCGCAGGTCGCTTGCAACGTCATATTCGTGACAGCCAAGGCAATATCAAACCGTTTAATAAAACTAAGCTTGAAGATGATCGTGATAAACCAACATTAACAATACTAGCCCCAACTTGGCAAGAAGAGCCTAATAAAGATTGGCTCGATGATGCACCTTTCCGCAATACTAGCTACGTCTATTCTGATCATGCCTATTTGTGGTTTACCCAAAACATTTTGCGCAAACAAAAGGTTATCAAAATGCCAGAAGACGCACGATTGTTAATTGAGTCAGTCTATAGTGAAGATAAAATACCACCAACAGGTTTACAAGAAGTGCATGATAAAGCAACAGGACGGAAATATAGCGAATCATCTATCGCCAAACAAAGTGTCTTAAAGTTTAACGACGGTTATAGCCGTGGCAACCTAAGTCAAGAATGGGATAAAGAAGTTGAACTCTCCACCCGCTTAACAGAACCTAGTGTTAATCTCTATTTAGCTTATAAAGAACAAGACAAAATAATACCGTACTGCACTAATAGTGATAAATACGCATGGGAACAAAGTCGTATTGGAATTAGCCTTAAAAAATGGGAAAAAATAAAAAAAGACATCCCCCAACTAGACCAACAGAGCTTAGCAAAACTAAGGCAACAAATACACAGACCAACGGCAATTATTGTGCTAATGGATAAAGATAAAGACTCATCCTTTTATTCAAAAACATTAGGGTTTTATGCATATTAACAATTGATACGAAACAATATAAAACAAATTAAAGCCAAGCGATAATATTAATAACATTTAGTCTATTATATCTTGGATAAAATCACTGGTTATAAAAAATCAAGTTCCCCACTATTTAACCAATTTTAGCCTGCTTATATCTAATTAAAAAGCGGGATACCTCTTCTTTGTGGTTTTCTTTAAGCTATAGATTTTTAATAAAAGATACTTTCCATAAATAAACTAAATCGAAATATTAAATAAAAGTAAATATTGCAAAATAGGTAAAAAAAGTGTAATTTTTGCGTTTTTAATTATCATTGCTGATAATTGAAATATTATAAGGTCAGTAGTAAGCGTAAGGTTAATAGAGTTGTTGATATATCGATTTCACTCATTGTGCAGCATTGTATTGATTAATTTGAATACTCTTATACATAATAAACTTTATTTTTTCCCTTTATGGTTTGGCTTATTAATTAATTCCAAGCTATCGCTATACAAATTCGATACTCATCATTTTTATATTAAATACTATTTTATTAAAAATATTTCAAAATACATCAGCAACAGTAAATTGGATAAAAAAGAAATATTACTTTAAATGGAAAAAAGGAAATATATAAGAAATAATGATTTTTGAATTAAATAATACCAACAACTTATCTAAATATCGTTACTTATTGGTTGATAACATCGTCGCCCTTAACCCAGTTGAACCATTATCAAAAGAAGGGTTAATAGACCTATTTGGTGAAGGCCACCCATTTAGCGAAAAAAAACTCACGCAAGTTTTACGTTCGGATTTAGATTATGACCCAAGCGTCTGCCCAACACTGGTTAAACTTGCCGAACCCGATGAATTTTTAGAAAGCCCAATATTGGATAGAATTGGCTTTGAAGCAGCAAACGAATGTTTTGAGTCAAAGCGTTATATTTGTGCTTATATTGTTACAGACCTTAAACCATCGGTACTGGCAAAACAACTAATCAATATTGGCAATACCATTGCCAATGCATTGCATCGGCGTTATTACCCCTTTTTTGAACCATTTCGAATGCAATTTCTGCAAGAAGTAGCGAGCAAAGAAGACAACGCATGGCTAAAATCACAATTAACCCAAATTGCAAACTACTACTACCCATCGATTCATGGTGGGCAGTTTATCCGTTTTACCGCCGATGACACCGCCAATATTGCCGAAAGTTGGAGTGAAAATTACGGCAATCGCTTAAAAAATTTGATAATGATTCAAAACTTAGTCAATTTATGGGCAAATAACCGAACATACTATAC